>NZ_JAUBOQ010000003.1:0-96247 GCF_036700325.1 Microcoleus sp. Z1_B2 | reverse complement strand
CATCTTGCCTGTGTGTGGCACAGTATGTGGAACAGGCATCTTGCCTGTGTGTGGAACAGGCATCTTGCCTGTATGTGGAACAGTATGTGGAACAGGCATCTTGCCTGTATGTGGAACAGGCATCTTGCCTGTTAACCTAAAATGCCGCACTGGGGTTAATTAATACCGACCTAATTAATTGACAAAAATATAGGAAAATTTAGATAAGAGTTAAGTTAATTGGGAGAGTAAATCGTGATTATTTGGGTAAACGAGCAAATCGATCCGTCGGGCATTCTTTATTCTTGTATTGCTTGTTGCGATGAGACTCAAGCGAAGGATTGCCACGAATCTTTTGAGAAGAATTTGACGGCCGAGCAAAAACAGCAGGGCTGGGTTGCTACCTTGCGGACTGTTAGTTCTTGGGATGAGGTGCCTGTTAATGCTTTGAAATTGAATTAATGAGTGCAAGTCATCAGCAGCTTTAGTCTCGCCCTGTTTCCGTTCGCTTGAAACGGCAGGAAAACGTGGGCAATCTGTTCGTCCAAGGCAAGATAGCTCGATCGCACATTGGTCAAAATAACAGAAGTTTTGTGAATCTGAAGGCAAAAACCTGCCATCATTTGGCGCGGAGAATCTGAGGATTGTGCCCTGGAAGCTGCGGGAATTTGGGCGGAAATTTTCGGGCTGGCACTGCTGCGAACACGCTAGGACGAAAAAGCGTGCCAGTGCGATCCTTTTCGAGGGCTCCGCTAACGACAATTTGCATTTTTTAAACTGATTTTAGCATTACTATTAATAGATAGAGGCATTTCCAATTGTCTAGTTAAATTTTTATGATTGAAACCTTATTTCACGCTTATACGCCTCTAGTTATCTGGACGGGCTTGGGACTGCTGCTGTTTCGGTACATCCCAGTTAATTTTCCCAAGCTGCTGAGCTACTTTCTTTTCTGGATTGGGATACCGCTGCAAATTCTAGTTTTAGCCCGTCACAGCGAATTTTCGGGTGCTGTGGGATTCACGCCGGCGATCGCCATATTCGTGTTATTTCTGAGTACGAGTTTTGCTTGGCTGACTTGGGTATTATTGCGTAGGCTGAGTGCGGCCCACATCCAAAAGCCCTATTTTCAGGGCAAAAATTCTCTAGTAAATTTATTTTTAGTAAATTTTAATTCCCTGAAGCGATCGAGCGAAGGAAGTTTTATCCTAGCTGCGATGTTAGGGAATACGGGCTTTGTTGGATTAGCAATCACCCCGTCTATCATCAGCACCGATAACAACAACTGGGCTGTCTTGTACAGCGTCACTAACAACGTTATTGGCACTTATTGTTTCGGTGTATTTATTGCTAGCTATTTTGGGAACTCCGAGCAAAAAAATCACTGGTGGACTCAGATCCGGGACGTGCTGACAGTTCCCGCCCTGTGGGCATTTTTAATTGGTTTTTATACTAGAAACATCCCCCTGCCCGAAATAGTGGAATCGGGATTGCAGACTGCTGTTTGGGTGGTAATTGCCAGTGCTTTGCTGCTGGTTGGCATCCGGCTGAGGTCTATTAAGAAATGGGAAAGTTTTGAACTGGCCTTAATCCCGTCGCTGTTAAAAGTGGTAATTGTGCCGGTGCTAATCGGATTGGGTGCTAGTTATTTCGGATTGAGCGGCGATCCGAGGTTCGTGTTGGTGTTGATGTCGGGAACGCCCACAGCTCTTTCCGTGCTGATTTTAGCAGAAGTCTACGAGCTCGATCGCGATTTGTTAGCTAGCAGCATCGCCATCACTTCTGTCGGGTTGCTGTTGATGCTTCCGCTGTGGTTAGCTGGGTTTAGTTAATATTAGCTGGAGTCTACAATCGGCTGGAGCTAAAATTTCGTAGTACAATCAAACATAACTGCACGGAAAAGGCTATGAATGAGACAATAACTGCTACAGGTCTGCCTCCTGCATTCCCCGACCACACGCAATTGCCAGACGAAGACGGTACATTTGTGAAAAATTTTCACGAGCATCCCCAGAGCATCATTCTGGCAGATTGGATGTTTTGGGATTTGCTAGCCGTAATGGAAAGCAAGAGCGCGATTGTACTCCGTTGGCTGTAGTTAGCGACTGTGAGCAATGGGAATCGATCCCGATGCTGAGGATTGATATCAAATTCCCAAAACTCTCTCTGTAGCGCGAGCATCCCGCACCTTACCTTTTACAATCACAAAAAACCAAGCTGATGGAAACTAAACCACCTCTACCGCCCTTTACGTTGGAAACGGCTAAAGCCAAAGTTCAAGCTGCTGAAGATGCCTGGAATACCCGCGATCCCGAACGAGTAGCCTTAGCTTATACGGAAGATTCTCAGTGGCGAAACCGTGCCGAATTCTTCAGCGGACGGGAAGAAATCAAGGCTTTTTTAAGACGAAAATGGGCAAAGGAACTAGATTACCGTTTAAAGAAAGAACTGTGGAGTTTTACAGACAATCGGATTTCTGTTCGCTTCGAGTATGAGTGGCACGATGATTCTGGGTACTGGTATCGGGCCTATGGTAATGAACAGTGGGAATTTGCCGAAAATGGGTTAATGCGAAGACGTGAAGCTAGCATTAATGATGTTCCGATTCAAGAATCTGAACGGAAGTTTCGATAGGAGTTATCTGTGAGTTGTTAGACGCATAAACCTGGTTTTTTAGGAAAATATGCAGGTTGGTAAGCTGTCGCGCATTTAAATTATATATTCAGGGCGGGCGGGACACCCCACAAGACTGTAATTTTTTTTGACAGACAATTTATATCATGTCCAATCGATTGACCGCGATTAAAAGCCGGGGCGGGTTTACAGATTTTCCCGTTTCTATTTAATATATTGGCGAACCCGCCCCTACAGGAATCATGGTTAATTGACCGGACATGATATTAAATGTCGCAACAGCTTAGTAAGGACTTTAGTCATGATTGACTAAACGCCAGAAAGACAAATAAAGTCCTCACTACGAACGAAAGGTTTGCAGTAAGGACTTTAGTCATGATTGAATAAACGCCAGAGAGAGGAGTAAAGCCCTCACTACGAACGAAAGACGCGCAATTGCTCAACTCTCCTCAATCGGTAAGCAAACTCGGAGAAGTCAGCACAAAGACATCCCTGGTTCCCACTCCTTCAGATTCCGGTTTAATCGGTGTAGTAAAGTGGAAAAACTCGTGGTCGTTAACTAACAGCAATTCTCCCGGATGCAGAATTTTATTAAAAACAGGCTTCTCTTTTTTAGCCAAGTACAAATGCGTTTCCCCGCCTACAATATTAGTTCTGTCAACCGAGAAAATCCCGATAAAGTCAGTACCGTCTTGGTGAATGCCTTCCGGTGCGGGGTTGCCGAAATTGTTTGGCGAACAAGTTGTCCTGATTTGATGGATGCCGATTTCAGCTTCGGGGTGAATTTTGCAGGAATCGAAAAAAGCAAAAATCATCTGTTTGAAATTATCGAGGGCGATTAGTCGATCGTCCAATTCGGCAAATTCCCGCCTGATATCACCCACTAGCGGATTGTATGTTTTGCTTTGATACAAATAGCCGTGAGGTAACTTAACTAACTCATTTCCGTTGACCGCAAACCGCGATAATCTTCTCGAACGATACTTACCTTTCACATACGGATCGACAGGCATATCGTCAAAAAAATCCTTGAAACCTTCTAGCTTAATCGAGTTTACTTTTTTGAAAGTAAACATGAAGGCATAATCCAAATGAATGGATTCTAATACGGTTTTCATAGATTTTACTCCCTGAAGCCTTGCTCCCCTCCCTAATTTTGCCTGTAGGAGGTGTATGCTTCTACTCTAGCGCAGGTTTTTTGTATGTGTCGTAAAAGGCACTACAAAAATTGCAAAGATATCGTAAAGCTTGCAAGATGAATCCGGGGGCTGGTTCTTCTTTTAATCCAAAATCCCCAATCTAAAATCCAAAATCCAAAATCTAAAATCGATTGACTGCTTTCACCAGCGACTGACAGGCGCGCAGGAAAACGGCAACATCGACCCCAAGTGCAACGTACTGAACGCCAGCATCAATCCACTGCTGGGCGATTTCGGGGTTTTCGGCAAAAGTACCGGCGGCTTTGCCTGCTTTGCGGATGGTTTGCACTGCCTCCTGCATCATGTCGATGACTCGGGGATCGCGGACTTGGCCGGGAATGCCGATCGACTGTGACAAATCGTAAGGCCCTAGAAAAATCACGTCAACCTCTGGCACAGTAACAATTTCTGCCAGGTTGTCGATGCCACCTTTGCCTTCGACATGAATCACAACTAAGGATTCTTCGTTGAGTTTGTCGGTGATATTTGTACCTGCGGCGGTGTACAGTCCGGCCCGCGTAGCAAAGGAAAGGCCTCGCGTGCCCAGAGGACTGTATTTAGCACTTTTGACAGCGGTTTCGGCATCGATTTTGCCTTCAATTTGAGGTACTTGAACCCCTGCACTGCCGATGTCGAGAGCTCGTTGAATTTGCGGCCCGTCGTTTTTGCTGACGCGAACGATCGGTGCAATTCCACTACAGTCGGCGGCGCGACACAAATCTTCAGCAGCAAGCGGGTGCAGGGGGCCGTGTTCCATGTCGATAACGGCAAAGTCGAATCCAGCGTGACCGCAGATTTCTATGAATGCGGGATAAGGGCAGTTCATAAATAAACCGAGGACTGTTTCGCCTTGTTTAATTTTTTGTTTCAGTTGGTTTTGACGCATGGGTAATCCCGGAAAGTTAATTTTTTTTAGCCGCAGATGAAGCCAGATTGTTTTTAACAATACAGCTAAAATATTGTCGCGGTCGATTACTTTATGTTAACAAAATAGACAAAAATTTTATAGCTGCTTTTGCTTCTATCTTAAAGGGAATCAAGCACAAAAGCCAGCCAAAAAGAAACATTCCTAAAATTGGTAAAAATATGGCTCCCACGGATGGTTCGACTAACCAAGCAAATAAAGAAAACATTCCAATACTGCCCGTTGTCCACAGCCAAAGAATCAGAAATCCTAGAACTATTTTATGTAAATTCATCCTAATTTTTATATAACAACCAAACTTTTGAGTATGTATATCTCCTTCTATAATTGGGATCAATGACTTGCGACCGATGATGATGCGATTGATTTTGAATTTTTTGCCAGAGATTGTTCCTTCATAGGGTTTTGCAGGTGGCGGGCCAAAGGGTAGTGTTACTCTAAAAAGTTTGGGAGGAGTGACAACTTCCTCCAACCGGGACACAACTTCCGAAAAAGTTAAACTGGTAGTAATTGTTAAACTCTCAAACGGAATAAATAACCTAAAAAATTTGACTATTTTGAGCATAATGTTCATCCGGCTGTTCAATAGTTGTTGCTGGTATTAATGCCTCTTATCTAAAAAAGTTTTCCCTGACAACAGCGCGAAATACCAGTATACTGCAAAATAAACATTTAGATGGGATGAGTGTTTTTCGCGCTATGTCAAAATTAATTCCACAATCTCCGATGAAACTTCGACAGTATCTATTTGTGCTCAAAGGTCGATCGATCCTTAGCCTCACCCTCGGCATAATTTCCGCGATAGGGAGCATTTCGCCAGTATTTGCCGAACCTGGGCGTAATCCAGACAATGCAGAAACTTGCGACATTCTAGTAGCAGGCGGCGGGCTCGCAGGCGCTGCTACCGCTTACGAAGGTTTGCTGGCGGGGCGCACAGTTTGCCTCACTGAAATTACTGACTGGGTAGGCGGTCAAATTTCCTCCCAGGGAACTTCCGCACTCGATGAAAGAGATACTCAGCGATCGCTCTTATTTTACCCCCGTGGCTACCTAGAATTGCGGCGGCGGATCGAGCAACATTACGGCCGGCTAAATCCCGGAGGCTGTTGGGTTAGCTATTCGTGTTTCATGCCCTACGACGGTCACAAAATTCTATTTAACATCTTGCAGGATGCCGCTAGAAAAGGCAAAGGCACGCTGAAATGGTTTCCCAATACAGTTATTAAAGAACTAGCAATTACTCCTGCTGTGGCGGGGAATACGGTTGGGGGTCAACAAATTAAAAGTGCGATCGCCATTCAACACAAACCAGCCCCCAACACCCCACCAATCAACACCGAAACTCTTTCTCAGACTATCGAAGATGCCTATCGCTACGAAAATTCTCCGCGATTTAACAAAACTATTATTCAGTTTATTCCTAAAGCATCTGGAACCCCCTCTAACCCCAGAAGCGGAGGGAATTCCACAAGTTCCTCCCCTTCTGGCAGTAGGGGGGGTGCTGATTGGTACGTTGTAGATGCCACCGAAACAGGTGAATTGATCGGACTTGCCGATGTTCCCTACCGCCTCGGAATTGACCCGCGTTCCCCTCTCGAACCTTCCTCAGCCAGCCCCACCGGCGACGCTTACTGCACTCAAGGTTTTACCTACACCTTTGCAATGGAGGCAACGAAGGAACCGCAGCAGCATCAAGTCCCGTCTTTTTATCAACAATACGCTCCTTACTACAGTTACGAATTGCAGAGACTGGCGAGCTTTCCCTTAGTTTTTAGCTACCGCCAAATTAGGAGCATGAGACCGGATCAAAAGCGACCTTCAGACCCGAAGCAATACCCGATTTATCCGGGGGATATTTCGATGCAAAACTGGACTTGGGGCAATGACTATCGTCCCGGCAATTCTCAAGATAATTTAATTTACACTCGCGAGCAGTTGCAAGAGTCCGGTCAACTGCAACCGGGGGGATGGATGGGCGGTTTGCGAACGGAAACTTTGCGAAGAGGAGAGGAAAATGCCAAAGGATTTTTCTACTGGCTGGTAACAGGAACTACTGACTCGCAGCTAGGAGATGGAGTCAAAAAGCCTAATCCAAACAATCGTTTTTTGAGCGGTTTGGATTCGCCGATGGGGACGGTGCACGGACTTTCTAAATATCCTTATATGCGGGAGGGCCGGCGCATTATTGGGCGGCCGAGTTTCAATCAGGCTCAAGGTTTTACGGTGTGGGAAGTTGATATGTCTCGCACTGACTTTACGGCTGATTTTTACCGCCAGAATTTGTCGGAGGAAGAGTATCGGAAGTTGTGGTTAGCTGTGGGTGGTTTGAATGCGCCGGCTTTGGCTGTGGGAAGTCAATCTGTTGAGGATACAAAATCGCGATCGCGCGCTACGATTTATCCTGATTCTGTGGGTATCGGTCATTATGCGATCGACTTTCACCCCTGCATGACTAACAGTCCGCCGGAAGCACCGGGAAATACCGAACGGGAAGGCACTCGCAAAGGTCAAGGGCAAGCTTATCCCTTCCAAATTCCGCTGCGGGCAATGATTCCCCAGAAAATTGACAATATGTTAGTGGCAGGTAAAAGTATTGCTGTTAGCCACACAGCGGCCGCTGCTTATCGAGTGCATTCTTTTGAATGGTCTGCAGGTGTGGCGGCGGGAGTTACGGCTGCTTTTTCCCTAGAAAAGGGGATTCTCCCTTATGAATTAGTGGACGAATTGCCGTCCCGCGAGCCAAACTTGGAAGTGTTGCAGTTGCGGTTGCAACAAAATGCTAATCCGATCGCCTTTCCGGGTACTTCTATTTTCAATAGTTCGTGGCAAAATTGGAAATAATCGCAGTTGGTAATCTGTAGGGCGGACATCCTGCCCCCCCTACAATAAAATTCACTCTTTGTGGAACAGGGTGGAACAGGCTTTCGGGCCTGTTCCTGACACCCCACAATTAATTGCTTACCAAGAAGAGCCTGCTAACCAGTAGAAAATAACCAGTCACAAAATAGCTGATAAACCGCAATTTGTCATCTATCTTTCAATAGAAGCAATCAGACACTGCTTTAGTTGGATAATATCAATAATCTCAAAAATCTTCCCCCCTTCCCCTTCAAACTCGTCAAAGGTAACGGTCATGTCAACTGCACAGATAACAAGCCCCAATTCCAATAATGGTTATGCCAAACAGTTACTTAGAACCTTAGTGGCAGTCAAAAAAGGGGACTTTTCAGTTCGGATGCCCATAGACCAGACCGGTCTAGCGGGGAAAATTGCTGACGAACTTAACGAAATTATCGAACTCAATGAGAGAATGGCGGCCGAACTCGATCGCATCGGCACAGTTGTCGGTAAAGAAGGCAAAATCGCCCAGCGGGCCACCATCGGCAGCGCCGAGGGGTCATGGGCAGCTAGCGTCAACTCTGTCAATACCCTAATTACAGATTTAGTGCAACCAACCTCTGAAACCGCCAGAGTAATTCGCGCCGTAGCAAAAGGAGATTTATCGCAAACCATCGCCCTAGAAATAGAAGACAGACCCCTCAAAGGAGAATTCCTCCAAACAGCGCAAATTGTTAACACAATGGTTGACCAGTTGAGCTCCTTTGCGTCCGAAGTAACGCGGGTAGCTAGGGAAGTGGGAACCGAAGGGAAATTAGGCGTGCAAGCTGAAGTTAAAGGAGTTGCCGGAACCTGGAAAGATTTAACGGATTCAGTTAACTCGATGGCCGGGAATTTAACAGCCCAAGTCCGCAACATTGCTGACGTGACAACCGCTGTGGCAAATGGCGATTTATCCAAAAAAATTACAGTAGATGTTAAAGGGGAAATTCTCGAACTGAAAAACACGATTAACATCATGGTGGATCAGTTGAGTTCCTTCGCATCGGAAGTAACCAGAGTTGCTAGGGAAGTAGGAACAGAAGGGAAATTAGGGGTGCAAGCTGAAGTGCGGGGAGTTGCAGGAACCTGGAAAGATTTAACGGATTCAGTTAACTCAATGGCCGGCAATCTTACCGCACAAGTACGGAACATTGCGGAAGTGACGACGGCTGTGGCAAATGGTGACTTATCTAAAAAAATTACAGTAGATGTTAAAGGTGAAATTCTGGAGTTAAAAAACACGATTAACATCATGGTGGATCAGTTAAATTCCTTCGCATCTGAAGTAACGCGGGTGGCGAGAGAAGTAGGTTCCGAAGGCAAACTCGGCGGTCAAGCAGAAGTTAAAGGAGTTGCCGGAACTTGGAAGGATTTAACGGATAGCGTTAACTTCATGGCAGGCAGTTTGACAGCACAAGTGCGGAACATCGCTGAAGTAACAACCGCTGTGGCAAAGGGCGATTTATCAAAGAAAATTACCGTAGATGTTAAAGGGGAAATTCTCGAACTCAAAAACACCGTCAACACGATGGTTGACCAGTTAAATTCCTTCGCATCTGAAGTAACCAGGGTGGCTAGGGAAGTGGGAACCGAAGGGAAATTAGGCGTACAAGCAGAAGTGCAGGAAGTTGCAGGAACTTGGAAAGATTTAACGGATTCAGTTAACTCAATGGCCGGCAATTTAACAGCACAAGTCCGCAACATTGCTGAGGTGACGACGGCTGTTGCTAACGGTGACTTATCTAAAAAAATTACGGTACAGGTTAAAGGCGAAATTTTAGAACTGAAAAACACCATTAACGTGATGGTGGATCAGCTTAATTCCTTCGCATCTGAAGTAACCAGGGTTGCGAGAGAAGTGGGTTCGGAAGGTAAACTGGGCGGTCAAGCAGATGTCCGAGGCGTAGCAGGAACTTGGAAGGATTTAACGGATTCAGTTAATTTTATGGCGGGTAGTTTGACCGAACAAGTAAGGAATATTGCTGCTGTTACAACGGCTGTGGCAAATGGCGACTTGTCGAAGAAAATTACTGTTGATGTTAAAGGTGAAATTCTGGAGTTAAAAAACACCGTCAACACGATGGTGGATCAATTAAATTCCTTCGCTTCGGAAGTAACCAGGGTTGCTAGGGAAGTGGGAACCGAAGGGAAATTAGGCGTGCAAGCTGAAGTTAAAGGAGTTGCAGGAACCTGGAAAGATTTAACGGATTCAGTTAACTCGATGGCGGGTAATCTTACCGCCCAAGTCCGTAACATTGCGGAAGTGACAACGGCTGTGGCAAATGGCGACTTGTCTAAGAAAATTACAGTAGATGTTAAAGGGGAAATTCTCGAACTGAAAAACACGATTAATATCATGGTGGATCAGTTGAGTTCCTTCGCATCTGAAGTAACGCGGGTGGCGAGAGAAGTAGGAACGGAAGGTAAATTAGGTGTGCAAGCTTATGTGCGGGGTGTAGGGGGAACTTGGAAAGATTTAACTGATAATGTTAACTTGATGGCGGGGAATTTGACGGCACAGGTGCGGAATATTGCGGAAGTGACGAAAGCGGTGGCAAATGGGGATTTGTCTAAGAAAATTACCGTAGATGTAAAAGGGGAAATTCTCGAACTGAAAGACACTATTAACGTGATGGTGGATCAGCTTAATTCCTTCGCTTCTGAGGTGACGCGGGTGGCGCGGGAGGTGGGAACTGAGGGTAAATTGGGCGGTCAAGCTGACGTGAAAGGAGTTGCGGGAACTTGGAAAGATTTAACCGACAATGTAAACTCGATGGCGGGGAATTTAACAGCGCAAGTGCGGGGTATTGCTAAGGTTGTGACGGCGGTGGCGAATGGCGATTTGAAGCGCAAATTAATGCTGGAAGCTAAGGGAGAAATTGCGACTCTGGCAGATACGATTAACGAGATGATTGATACGCTGGCGACGTTTGCCGATCAAGTTACTACAGTGGCGCGGGAAGTGGGAATTGAAGGGAAATTGGGCGGCCAGGCCAAGGTTCCGGGTGCGGCGGGGACGTGGCGAGATTTGACGGATAATGTGAATGAATTGGCGGCGAATTTGACTACTCAACTGCGGGCGATCGCCGAAGTGGCAATTGCTGTTACCAGAGGCGATTTAACGAGGTCAATTTCCGTCGCCACTGAAGGAGAAGTTGCCATTGTTAAGGACAACATTAACCAGATGATCGCCAATCTCCGCGAGACGACGCAGAAGAATACTGAGCAAGATTGGCTGAAAACAAACCTTGCTAAGTTCACTCGAATGCTACAAGGTCAGCGGGATTTAGAAACTGTTTCTAAACTAATTCTCTCAGAATTGACGCCGCTGGTTTCTGCTCAGCATGGCGTATTCTTTATGATGGAAGCTGTGGAACACGATCCGTTTCTCAAACTGTTAAGTACCTACGCATACCGCGAACGCAAACAGTTAGGAAACCGATTCCATTTAGGCGAAGGTTTGGTAGGACAGTGCGCCCTGGAAAAGGAACGAATCCTGTTGACTGAGGTGCCGGAAAATTACGTTAAAATTGGATCGGGACTGGGAGAATCTACGCCGTTGAATGTCGTGGTTTTACCCGTACTATTTGAGGGACAAGTGACGGCAGTAATCGAGTTAGCTTCGTTCCGCCGATTCAGCGAAATACACTTGACATTTCTCGACCAACTTACAGAAAGTATTGCCATTGTCTTAAATACAATTGCGGCGAGTATGCGGACGGAAGAGTTGCTGAAACAGTCGCAGTCTTTGGCAGAAGAGTTGCAAACTCAGCAAAAGGAGCTAACGGAAACTAACAAGCGTCTCGAACAACAAGCGCAGTCGCTCCGCGCATCTGAGGAACTGTTGAAGAGTCAGCAGGAAGAGTTGCAACAAACGAATGAAGAATTAGAAGAACAAGCTGAATTGCTAGCGCTGCAAAATAAGGAAGTTGAGCGGAAAAACCGAGATATCGAACAGGCGAGGGGGTTGTTGGAAGAAAGAGCGGAACAGTTGGCTCTAACTTCTAAGTATAAGTCGGAGTTTCTGGCAAATATGTCTCACGAGTTGCGAACTCCGCTGAATTCGCTGTTGATTCTCGCTCGATTGCTTTCTGACAATACTGAAGGCAATTTGACTCTGAAGCAAGTTGAATACACGCGCACAATTTACTCGGCGGGCACAGATTTGTTAGGGCTGATTAATGACATCTTGGATCTCGCTAAGATTGAATCAGGCACGATGTCAGTGGAAATTGAGCAAGTGTTGTTTACGGACTTGCGAGATCATTTGGATCGAACTTTCCGCCAAATCGCCCAGGATAAGAAGTTGAGTTTTCAATTAGAGCTTGAGGCTGGGTTGCCAAAAGGTCTCTATACTGATGCTAAACGGCTGCAACAAGTTTTGAAGAATCTTCTCTCTAATGCGTTTAAGTTTACAGAACGGGGCGAGGTGAAATTGCGTGTCGAAGTAGCGCGGGCAGGGTGGAATTTAGAAATAGAAAGTTTAACGAGTTCCCCTACTGTTTTGGCTTTCTCGGTTAGCGATACGGGGATTGGGATTTCGGCTGAAAAACACAGGGTTATTTTTGAGGCTTTCCAACAAGCGGATGGTAGCACTAGCCGCAAATACGGGGGCACGGGTTTGGGTTTGTCAATTAGTAGAGAAATCGCTAATCTGTTAGGCGGAGAAATTAAATTGACAAGTCGCCCTGGTGAGGGTAGTAAGTTCACGCTTTATCTGCCGCAAACTTACCAAGAATCGCGAATAATGAAGGATACGGGATCGGGAATGGGCAAGCAAACGGCTCAATTGCCGCCTGCTATTTCTTCCGCAGTTCCTGCGCCGAATTTCCACTTGCCGATCGCCGCTTATCCATCACCTATTATCGCTGATGACCGAGAAAATATTGAGAGTGGCGATCGCGTGCTGTTGATTGTCGAGGATGATGTAAACTTCGCTCGAATTCTGTTGGATATGGCGCAGGAACAGGGTTTTAAAGGTTTGGTGGCTTTGCGGAGCGATATCGGTTTGGCGATGGCGCGAGAGTTCAAGCCAACTGCGATTATGCTGGATCTAAATTTGCCTGTGATGGATGGCTGGACAGTGCTCGATCGCTTGAAGCACGACCCAAGTACGCGCCACATTCCGGTTCACATTGTATCAGTTGAAGAAGGGCGGCAGCGCAGTTTGCAGTTAGGGGCGATCGCCTATTTGCAAAAACCTGTTAGCAGCGAAGCTTTGAGCAAAGCTTTGGCTGATATTAAGGGTTTTGTCGATCGGCGAGTCAAGAATCTGCTAGTCGTGGAAGACGACGAAACGCAGCGTCTGAGCATTGTGGATTTAATCGGCAATCACGATGTTTGTACCACGGCTGTGGGGAGTGGTGCAGAGGCGCTAGCAACTTTAAGATCGGGGCATTTTGACTGCGTTGTACTCGATTTGGGACTGCCAGATATGACTGGTTTTGAACTGATCGAGCAAATCAAGCAAGATGCAATTTTAAAAAGTCTGCCGATTATTATTTATACGGGCAAAGAGTTGACGAAAGCCGAAGAAACTCAACTCAAGCGCATGGCGGAAACAATCATTGTTAAAGATGTGCGATCGCCAGAACGTTTGTTAGATGAAACAGCTTTGTTTTTGCACCGAGTCCAAGCAAATTTGCCGGAACCAAAGCGCCAAATGCTAGAGCAATTGTATCAAACAGATTCGACGCTGGCGGGCAAAACAGTCTTGATTGTTGACGATGATATGCGGAATATTTTCGCCCTCACAAGTATGCTGGAGCGCCATAAAATGGAAGTTGTGTATGCTGAGAATGGCAGAGAGGGCATTGCTAAATTGCAAAATACGCCTGAGATAAATATTGTGTTGATGGACGTGATGATGCCAGAGATGGACGGTTACGAAACCATGCAAGCAATTCGTAATATGCCTCAATTTGCTTCCTTGCCAATGATTGCTCTTACTGCGAAAGCTATGAAGGGCGATCGGGAAAAATGTATCGAAGCTGGTGCGTCTGACTACATTACCAAACCTGTGGATACGGAACAGTTGCTCTCGCTGCTGCGTGTCTGGCTTTATCGATAGTCATTAGTCATTAGTCATTAGTCATTAGTAAGCAGTGAACAGTTGTAGGGTGCGTCGCTACCAACCATCCCAAACAAAAATCGACCATCGATGAGCGACGCACCTTACAGTTGACCTGTGACATTAACCAATTCCCAAGTCCCAATGCCCAATTCCCAATAACTAATTAAAAATGCCCGAAAGCCATGAACTTGAAACAATCGAAATTCAACTCCTACTAGAGGGAATGTTTCGCTATTACGGATTTGATTTTCGCAATTATGCTCTTGCCTCTCTCAAGCGCCGTATTAGGAACACTATTCGCTCGGAACGGCTCACCACTGTCTCTGCACTTCAGGAAAAGGTACTTCACAATCCTGCTTACCTAGATCGTTTACTGCTGGATATTTCTGTCAATGTAACGGCGATGTTTCGCGATCCCAGCTTTTACATTAGTTTCAGAAATAAAGTGGTGCCGCTGCTGCGTACTTATCCTTTTATTCGCATTTGGCACGCTGGATGTTCAACGGGCGAAGAAGTCTATTCTATGGCAATATTGCTGCAAGAAGAAGGACTTTATGACCGTTGTCGGATTTACGCTACGGACATGAATGAATTAGTTTTGAAAAAAGCCAAAACAGGGATATTCCCGCTGAAACAAATGCAAGAATATACGCAACTATACCACCAAGCGGGGGGCAAGAAAGCGTTTTCTGAGTATTACACTGCTGCCTATGAAAATGCGATTTTTCGCTCTTCACTTAAAGATAATATTGTCTTTGCTCACCACAACCTAGCAACGGATAATTCTTTTAATGAATTTAACGTTATTTTGTGCCGTAATGTGCTGATTTATTTCAATTCACACCTCCAAGAGCGGGTACACAAGCTTTTTTATGAGAGCCTGGGAATGTTTGGAGTTTTAGGACTAGGACATCAGGAGTCTCTGACTTTTACACCTTATGAAAAATACTATGAACCAATTGAAAGTAGTGAGAAACTCTACCGAAGAATTAAATAAGAAAAATTTTGAAATAGTGGTTGTGGGCACGTCTTTGGGAGGGCTAGAGGCTCTGACTGTGCTGCTGGCAGATTTGCCAAAAAGCTTTCCTTTGCCTGTAGTTATTGTCCAACACCGCCATAAGAGTTCTCAGAATAGGCTGACAGATTTTTTACAACAGCACAGCTCTCTCCCAATCACAGAGGCCCAAGACAAAGAGCCGATCGCACCTGGACGAGTTTACTTGGCTCCTGCTGACTATCACTTGCTAATAGAATCGCCCTGTGAGGAGGAGTTTAGCCTGTATGAAAACAACTTGACAGAATGGGGGAGCGTGGCAGTGGAGTCAATCCATAATTCAAAATCCCCAATTCCCAATCGCGTTTCTCCTACATTTGCACTATCAACTGAGGCTCCTGTCTGCTATGCGCGGCCCTCAATCGATGTGCTGTTTGAGTCTGCTGCGGATGCCTTTGGGGAGAAAGTTATCGGCATAATTTTAACGGGAGCTAATTCGGATGGTAGTAAAGGGCTGGCAAAAATTAAAGCTGAGGGAGGATTGACATTCGTGGAGGAACCGGCTTCAGCTCTATGCCCAACCATGCCAGCATCGGCGATCGCAAATGTTGAAGTAGACTGGATTTTACCCCTCTCTAAAATTGCTCCCTGTTTAGTCAATTTGCTAAGAATTAAAGATTAAAAAAATTATGAATCAGCAGTCGCCCCATCGAGTAAATGTCCTTTTAGTTGACGATCGCCCAGAAAATTTGATAGCTCTAGAAGCTATCCTCAACAGCCCCTCTTATCATCTAGTACAAGCTAATTCGGGCGCGGAGGCTCTGAGATGTCTGCTTAATGAAGATTTTGCGGTAATTTTGCTTGATGTGCAGATGCCGGGAATGGATGGATTTGAGACAGCAACATTGATTCGCTCTAGAGATCGATCGCGATCGACTCCGATTATTTTTATCACAGCATTCAGCAGTAATGACACCCACGTGTTTAAAGGTTATTCTCTGGGTGCGGTGGATTACCTGTTCAAACCCTTGGAACCGGAAATATTGACCTCGAAGGTGGGGGTATTTGTGGAATTGTTCCAGAAAACAGTGGAGGTGAAACAGCAAGCAACACAGTTAGCTGCTGTTAATAGTGAACTAAGTAAAAGTGAAGAGCGGTTTCGCACTTTGTGTGCTTGTTCGCCGCTGGGAATTTACTTAGCTGACGTTGAAGGGCGCTGTACATACATTAATCCCCGTTGTCAAGCAATTTGCGGGTTAACACTGGAGGAAAGTTTAGCAGATATTTGGCAGCGGGAAGTTCATGAAGAAGATCGCGATCGCGTAGTAGCACATTGGTTAGCTTGGATTAAAGAAGGCAAGGAATATTCTAACGAGTTTCGATTAGCTGGTAGCGAAACTGTGCGTTGGATTAATGTGCAGTCGTCGCCAATGTTTTCGGATTTGGGAAAACTGATCGGTCATGTGGGTACGGTTAGAGATGTCACAGACCGCAAGCAAGCAGAGGAAGAACGCGGCCGACTAATCCGCGAACAAGTGGCGCGGCAAGAAGCGGAGAGAGCTAACCAGATGAAGGATGAATTTTTAGCTATTCTCTCTCACGAACTCCGTACTCCTTTAAATGCAATTCTCGGCTGGTCTAGGCTGCTTCGTACCAAAACATTTGACCAAGACACTATAGAGAAAGCCCTAGAAACAATAGAGCGCAATGCTAAATCTCAATCTCAACTCATCGAAGATATTTTAGATGTTTCGCGGATTCTGCGGGGGAAACTAAATTTAAATAAGCATCCGATTCGGTTGGAATCTGCGATCAAGCTGGCAATAGATTCTTTGCAGCCGCTGACTGAGGAAAAATCAATAGTCATAGAATTAACGTGCAGTCCCAATGTAGGTGAAGTTATCGGCGATTTCGATCGCTTGCAGCAAATTGTGTGGAATTTGCTGTCAAATGCGATTAAGTTTAGTCCGCAAGAGGGTAAAGTACAGGTGCGCTTAGAGTCGGTTGGAGATGAGGCTCAAATTCAGATAATTGATAGCGGCATTGGTATCGCTCCTGATTTTTTGCCTTATGTTTTCGATCGCTTCCGCCAAGCTGATAGCAGCACAACTAGGTCTTACGGGGGTTTGGGACTGGGATTGGCGATCGTCCGTCACTTGGTGGAACAGCACGGCGGTAAGGTGCAAGCAGAGAATAATCCGGGCGAGGGTGCGAAATTTACGGTGGCTTTACCTGTGGCACAGAGGAACGCCGTCGCTGCTGACGATGATTGGTCGGAGCTCAATGACAGGACAGAGACCCTTCCTACTCTAACTAATTTGCAATTGCTGGTGGTGGATGATGACGATGATACGCGGGAGTTTTTGATTGCTTTACTCGAGGACGAAGGAGCTATGGTGCGATCGGCGGCATCGGTGGCAGGGGCTCTAGCTGCACTGGAGAGTTATTGGCCGGATCTACTGCTGAGCGACATTGGAATGCCGGAAGCAGACGGCTATGAGTTGATCGCGCGCGTGAGAGAAATGGAAGTGATCAGGGGTGGAAAGATGCCTGCGATCGCCCTGACGGCCTACGCGAGAGAGGAAGAGCGCCAGCAAGCGCTGGAAGCGGGTTTCCAGATGCACTTATCTAAACCAGTTGACATAAATAAGTTAATTGCCGCAATTGCTAACCTCACAGGGATGCTCGGAAATCCCGATCCAACTCACATCTTGCACCATGCTCAATAACAGGCTTTTCGGCCTGTTCCACAAAGAGTAAATTTTCTTGTGGGGAGTAGGGGTTGGGCAGGAGAGCCCGTCCCTGAAGGCTGATTGACAATAGTGTTCTTCGGTGATTTCCAACGGACTCGGCGGTTAAAACCGCTTTGTTGACCCAAAGCATCTAGGATACCCGCCACGTGATTCATCCGTCCAGAAATAAAAAACCTGTATCCGATGAAACTTGCCGAACGTATTTATTCGTGGGCTCTATGCTTCAATCTAAAATCTAAAATCTAAAATCGATTGACCCCCAATCCCGTGCCGATTAGTGAGAAAAATATTAAGCTAGCTTAAAGGACACGCGATCGACAGTTCGGAACAAGACACCCGTTTTTCCACAAAAAACTGGATATTTGCCGTTTTTTTGCTTCAACCTGCCGTCAAAGTACAAAATTACTCGCCAATCAATTCATGAATATTTTTAGCAGTCTGCTTTCTAGCCCAACTCAAGCACCCCAAGTCAAAAAACAGCGTCGAGGCATTGAAATTAAGTCGGAACGCGAAATCGAAATTATGCGGCAGGCCGCGAAAATCGTTGCAACGGTACTCAAAGAAATTTCCCAAATGGTGAAACCGGGAATGACTACTGCTGATTTGGATGCTTATGCCGAAAAACGCATCCGTGCTATGGGGGCAACTCCGAGTTTTAAAGGCTATCACGGTTTTCCCGGATCGATTTGCTCTAGCATTAATAACGAAGTTGTTCACGGCATCCCCAGTCCCAAAAAGGTAATTCGGGCCGGAGATGTTCTTAAGGTAGATACGGGGGCATATTATCAAGGTTTTCACGGCGATTCTTGCATTACGATCGCAGTTGTGGAAGTGACTCCCGAATCGGCAAAATTAATCCGAGTCGCAGAAGAAGCTCTCTACAAAGGCATCGAACAAGTGAAGGCGGGAGCCTATTTGCTCGATCTGGCTGGTGCGATCGAAGATCATGTCAAAAGCAACGGTTTTAACATCGTTGAGGAGTTTACGGGCCACGGTGTCGGGCGAAATTTGCACGAGGAACCGTCGGTTTTCAATTTCCGCACGCGGGAAATGCCGAATGTGAAATTGCGAGCGGGCATGACATTGGCGATCGAACCGATTCTGAATGCCGGTTCTAAGTACACTCGGACGCTTTCTGACAAGTGGACGGCTGTAACCGTTGACAATGCTATGTCGGCTCAGTTTGAGCATACTGTGTTGGTAACAGAAACTGGCTATGAAATTTTGACCGATCGTTCCAAAGTTTAAGTGGAAGGGTTCAACAATAATTTTGAGTTTTGAGTTTCGAGTTTTGAATTAAAGATTTAAGAACTTTTTAATCGTTAGATCAAAACCTAACTCAAAACTCTTGAGTTGGACAACAAGTTTTTAACTTCCTTCGAGGGATGGAGTGACAATAAGAGTTAAATGCGGCTAAATTAAAAAATAGTGGTAAAGCGTAAGGGTAACAACTATGTCAGCACGATTATTATTGGTAGATGATGAACCGGGCTTGCGGGAAGCAGTACAAGCTTATTTGGAAGATAGCGATTTTGCGGTTGAGGTTGCCAGTAATGCTCGCGATGGGTGGGAACTCTTGCAGCAGACTAATCCAGATTTGGTGATTTCAGACATTATGATGCCCCAGGTGGACGGTTATCAATTTCTCAAGCAAGTGCGGGAAGATCCTCGCTATAAGGCTTTGCCGGTGGTGTTTTTGACGGCTAAGGGGATGACGAGCGATCGTATTCAAGGCTATCAAGCAGGCTGCGATGCTTATCTTTCTAAGCCCTTCGATCCCGACGAATTAGTAGCAATAGTAACCAATTTGCTAGCCCGCCGCGCGGCTGCTAAGGAGACAAGCGAAAATCCTGAAAGTCCAGATATTGCTGCTTTGACAAGCCAAATGGCGAGAATTGAGTCTTTGCTGAGTGGGCGGAGTTCGATCGCCCAAAGTCCTTCGCCGATTAAAATTGATTTGACTCCGCGAGAACAAAGTGTTTTGGATTTGGTTGCTCAAGGTTTGATGAATAAGGAAATTGCCCGCCGCTTGGAAACTAGCGTGCGTAATGTGGAAAAGTACGTCAGCCGTTTGTTTAGCAAGACGGGTACTAACAGCCGTACTGAGTTGGTTCGCTTCGCCCTCGAACACGGCTTGACGAAATAGGAGTCCTCTCGACTTGGCTGGAGGCTGTGGCTTGCCGAGCTGCGTTACCAGGCTCTTCCTGGTAACGAGAATTATGCAAAAAATTAGAAATGTTAAGATTTGACACTCCCCAGCCTAAAGGCGTGGGGATTCTTAATTCATCGACTGACCTTTAAGCACCATGTCCTTGCGGCAGTCCTTAAACCTTTCAACCGTACAATAGTACAAATTGACGAGTCTAATTCACTGTTACCCCAGAGGGTCTATCTCCAAAAGCGTACTAGGATACAAGCAAGCGAGTTTGGGTATGCCCTACCCTACTTAACAAATCAAGAAATTGTTTGTTGTTACTGGTTTAAGGATGCGTTGATCCTTTAGCTGTTTTAAGAGTTTTCGCCGCTCTGCGTCCCCCGGTTTATACCTAAAAGTGTGTCTTAACTGTTTCACGATGGTAAAGGAGTTTAACCTTGACTATTTTAGTATACTACAAATACCAGCAATTCCTGATTTTTAGGAAGGGATTTAAGAAATTAAAGCCGCCCTAGAAGGACGGGTTTTAAACCCAATTTCCTGATAAGTATTGACAGGTATCCGGCGGCTGTGGTATGTCACATCAGCTTGCTGGTGGCAGCGCGGGTGTGCGAAAACGGGTGTGCCAAAACTGGTGTGCCAAAACTGGTGTGCGATTCCCTACGGGATAGCTACGCACGCGCGTACTTCTCACCCACTTTGCTTTGAGTCTGAGATAAACACTCGCAAACACCGGGGAATTACTTAGCGGGAAAACCTGACTGTTTAAGAGTTTTCACGTAGTAAATAGAAAAGCAAACACTTGACCGGATATGCTCCGTTAAGCAAACTTGCCACGAAAAGTCACAGATAAGGTTATATCCTGTGGAAAAACAAGCCACTATTAATTACAGTTCTGGACGCACTCCTACAAAGAAACCGGGTTTTTTACCTAATTTACGGTGTGTAACAAAGTATTTCGTAAAAAAAAACCGTTTCTGGGCCCCCAGGCTAAAATTTTACACCCTAGTTCAAGCTCTCAGATTCATCTGTGGAGTAAATCTAAAATCTAAAATCTAAAATCGACTGACAGCGAAGGAAAGTAGCCGCAGATGTTGAATGTATAGTAGTACCAAAGTTTAGTTTATATCAGGAGGATACCATGAGGAAAATCACGGCGCGACAAACAATAAGTGCCATAGTAGCACTGCCGATCGTACTAATAGCCAATACAACTCAAGCTTTAGCGACTGATACCGCTCAAAAAATAGAGCCCATTAAGAAAGTTTCGGATTTTGGCGATGAGCTAGATTTTGATATTGGGCCACCAACAACCATCAGCATTGAAGAAAGCGAGGATTGGGATGAACCTGATTTTACAGCTACTTTAGATATGGAGATTAGTAAATTTATGACAAAAAATCTTCAAGCTGTATTTGATGAGCCGCCGCCGATAGTTTATCTCAGTGCTGCAAGGGGTCAGTCAAGCAAGGAATGCCGGATTTCAGCGATATGCGAATAACTGAATCGGATTTGTGCGATTTTGGCGATGGCTGGGACTCCCGCAAACAAAGACTCATTTGCTGGGTAGAATTTGAGCAATTATCAAGATTTCAGTAAACTCCGGTTGATTTTGCTGGGAATATGCGAATAACAGAGTATGTATTTTTTTGGGTATGCTTTAATTGCGATCGGCTAAAATAATAAGTATGCAGGCTGAAAAAAACTTAACTAATTGATAGTTAGTCCGTAGGGTGCGGATCTGCTTCATATTTGATAAAGATTGCAGATTGACGGGTGTATCCGCACCTTACTCGCGTCTCTCTTCTTGTGTGTACCACATATACATGGAATATGCTGTAAGTATGCAGGCTGAAATAAACTTAACTAATTGATAGTTCCCAGTGATAGGAAATCGCCAAAAAGGGCAGAAATAAAATTAATCATGTGATTGTTCGCTGTGATTGGCAAACGTAAAAACGGGTAAAAGTAAACTTAGTTAGAGCAACCGCCCAAAAGGTGAGGACGTTCTTAATTGCAGTTCCCCCCTGCGGTCTATTCTTTCCATCCGTTACATCCGTTACATCCGTTACATCCGTTACATCCGTTAAATAATCCGTTGCCGAACTTATTTTTTTCGGCAGTTTACAGCATCTATCCTGAGATTTTTTTTCAAATATTAATTATGATTAATTCGCACTACCAGCAAGAAACCGCAGCACAGCAAAACCAAAGTTCGCTGCAAACTCTCTCCCGGACTTTGAGAATGTCTCACGGGCAATTTTCGCTCATTTTGGTACGGTGCAATTACAGCGCTATGAGAGAGGAAATTGTAAGGCAATTGCGGGCAGAGTCTGGGATCGAGATTCGAGAAATTGTCCTCCCGCCATCTGTTAAAACTCTTTACACGACGATAGAAACCAAAATTTCCTGCAGCCATCCGGCAGCTTTAATGGTGTTTGGATTGGAATCGGTAAGTGCGATCGATCGCCTGCTGACTTCTACCAACTACGTGAGGGAAGAATTTCGGAATAATTTTCCTTTCCCGGTGGTGCTGTGGGTGACAGACAAAATATTAAAAAAACTGATTCGGTTAGTAACAGATATCGAAACTTGGACGACAAGTGTTGAATTTGTGATGGGCCCGGACGACTTGGTAGATTTTTTGGGCAAAAGTGCCGATCGCATTTTTTCCAACATTTTAGAAAGTGGCAATTGGCGTTTAACTAATTCTGCCATTCTCGGAGCCAATTCTTTGAGTGAACTAGAGTCGGCTAGCCAAGACTTGCAAACTTGCAATATCAGATTAGAACCAGCTATTGAAGCAAGTTTGCAATTTATTCGCGGTAGGCACGAATATGCTTGTCACCGCATCTCTGCGGCTATTGAATTATATCAAAAAAGTCTCAGTTTTTGGAAGTATCAAGTAGCATTTATTGGACAAAAAACAGAATTTAGCGATTTGTTATTTACCGTTCACCCTGCACCGGTGTTAGAGGGAATTCTGCTATTCCACATCGGTCTTTGCTACCGCTTCCAAGCAGAAAAACACCGCAGCGGCAACCGTCCTTACTGGACGGAAGCTAAGAATTATTTTCAGGAATGTATAGATGTTTTAGAACGCGTGGGGCGGCCGGATGCCGTGAGTATATTCATCAATCAACTTGAGGAAGTATTGCAGCATTTAGAAGATTGGGATGCACTCTGGAATTTAGCCATAAAAGCTCGGAGGTTACATGAAAATATGGAAAATTCAGCAGTTAATTTGGCTCAAGATTACGGCTTTTTGGCTAGAGTAGCCTTAGAGCAAAAGAACTGGCAAGGGGCGAAAGAATGGGCTTTAGTGGCTCTAGACGTTCTCAACTCAAATTTAGAAGCGACGGGACAGGGAACCCCTGTAAAGTCGCAGCATTTAGGCTTGTATCTGTTAATTTTAGCAGAGGCCCAGAGTCATTTGGGTGAGGTGCAAGAGGCGATCGCGCATTTAGAACTTGCTCGCTCGGAAACCGAACCTTGCTACAACCCGCAACTGTATTTGCGGGTTTTAGAAATGCTGCGATCGCTCTATTTTCAGCGGGGAGAATATCTCGAAGCATTTCAAATTAAGCAAGATTATCGAGCGGTGGAACACACGTATCGGTTCCGAGCTTTTATTGGGGCCGGAAAGTTGCAGCCGCACAGAGAAGCGGTTAATTCCGTCGCCGAAACTCTTGCCGGCGCTGCTACTATTGCTGACGAGATTACAGCTTCCGGCAGAGAGGAAGACCTCAACCGCTTGATATATAGAATGAACAATACCCCCGACAAACTGACAGTAATTTACGGTCAGTCTGGAGTTGGCAAAAGTTCAATAGTCACGGGAGGATTAGTACCAGCTCTCAAACAAAAAAAAATAGAAATGCGGACTGTTTTGCCGGTAGTGTTGCAAGTTTACAACAACTGGCCGCGGGAATTGACCAGACAGTTATCTGCTGGAAAAGCTGAAATATTCGATTCGGAAAATTCCGAAGCAGTACCAGAAACTGCTCCGGTAGATTTGACCGTAGAAGCAGGTGCAGTCAAGGGAAATCTTATTTCGGGATTGCACGGTGGCTCGGCTGCGAAAAATGAGGAGCAAAGGGAGCAGTCACAGCCAGTAGAATTTATCATACAACAACAGGCGATCGAATACGAAAACATTATCAATGAGCTGCAAAGAAATTCAGAACATTTAGTTACTGTTCTGATATTTGACCAATTTGAAGAATTCTTTTTTGTATGGAAAGAGCCAGCGGAAAGACAAATATTTTTTGATTTTTTGCGGGAATGCTTGAAAATCAAATATTTAAAAGTCGTCCTGTGTTTGCGGGAAGATTACCTGCACTATGTGCTGGAATTTACTCGACCAAAAAACCAGACAGGATTCGTTAACAATGATATTTTAGATGACATTCTCAGCAAAAATATTCTGTTTTATTTGGGAAATTTTTCGCCGATCGATGCGCGAGCGGTAATTCGCACTTTAACTGAGCGAGCGCAGTTTTACTTAGAACCGGAGCTGATCGAAGAATTAGTCAATGATTTAGCTGGAGAATTAGGAGAAGTTCGCCCGATCGAACTACAACTTGTCGGCGCTCAACTACAACAAGAGAACATTAGAACTTTAACTCAATATCAGGAACTTGGCAACAATCCGCAACAAAAATTAGTCGAAAGGTTTCTCGAAGAAGTTATCAAAGATTGCGGCCCAGAGAATGAAGTAGCGGCGCGCCGAGTTTTGTATTTGCTCACAGATGAAGAACAGATTCGTCCCCTAAAAACCCGCGCAGAATTAGCTTCAAGTTTAGCGACATTTGCTGAAGCTGACAAATTAGATTTAGTCTTAGAATTGTTAGTAAAGTCTGGTTTAGTCTTTCGATGGATGGAACTGCCTGCTGAGCTTTATCAGCTCGTTCACGATTATTTAGTTAGCTTCATTCGCCAGCAGCAAGAATTAGATAAAAAGGCAGAATTTGAGGAACTGCGAAAGCAAAACCAAATTAACCGAGATGAAATTGAACAAATTCGCAAAGACAGAGAGCAAGATGCTTTGCTGTCGGAAGCTAGAGACAAACAGTACCAAGCAGAAGCTCAACTTTACCACACTCGGAGATGGCAATTGCAGGCGGCGGTTCTAGGAGTGCTTGTACTCGGAGGAGTTTCGGGGATGGCTTTCGAGCAAGCAAAATTAGCAGAAAGCGCACGGCAAGAAGCAGAAACCAGTCGGACTGATGCCCTAAATTCGGCGTCGGAAGCTTTGGTGCTTTCTAATGAAAAAAATCAATTAGGAGTGTTGGGAAATAGTATCAAAATTGGTCGTGATTCTCTGAAAAGTACGGCGCTGCCTGTGGACACTAAAAATCAAATTGCTGAAAGACTAAGACAAGCAGTTTCCGGGGTGCAAGAACGCAACCGTTTCGAGCAGCACAGCAAGTTTGTTTTGGATGTAAGTGTTAGTCCCGACGGCAATTCAGTTGCTTCAGCAAGTGCAGATCAAACTGTTAAATTGTGGAGCAAAGAAGGTAAGTTATTAAAAACTTTCAATCACCCAGATAGCGTGACGAGTGTTAGTTTTAGTCCTGATGGGAAAACGATCGCTACTGGTTGTGCCGATCGCACAATTAGAATTTGGCAAGTAGATAACGACAAAAGTGCGATTGGCATTTTATCCGGCCACCGCGATATCGTCACCAGCGTCAGTTTCAGTCCAGACGGCAAAACCCTAGCTTCCGCCAGTCACGACAACACCGTCAAAATCTGGAACCTTGCGAACAAAAAATTGCTGCAAACCTTAACCGGACACAAAGACTGGGTGCTCGGCGTCAGTTTCAGTCCCGACGGCCAAACAATTGCCTCAGCAAGTGTTGACAAAACTGTCAAACTTTGGAACCGAGAAAGTAAAACGCAGAAATTTAGAATTAATCCCAAAACATTAACCAAACATTCTGACATTGTTTACAGCATTAAGTTCAGTCCAAACAGTCGAGAACTCGTCTCAGCAAGTGCCGACACCACAGCCAAAATTTGGAACCGAAACGGTGAGGAAATCAGAACTCTCAAAGGACACAACGATGAAGTTGTCAGCGCGACTTTCAGTCGCGACGGCGAAAAAATTGTCACCGGCAGTGCAGACGATACGGTGAAAGTTTGGAGTCGCAGCGGCACTTTGCTCAACACTTTTCGAGGACATCAAGACGACGTGAGGGCTGTAAGTTTCAGCGGCGACGGCACTATTGCTTCCGCAAGTAAGGACAAAATAGTGAAAATTTGGAAACCAGACAGCACTCCGCTGAATAAGATTTTATCAGGACACGAAGACTGGGTTTACAAAGTCAGTTTTAGCGCTGACGGCAAAACAATTGCTTCTGCTAGCGGGGACAAAACAGTGAGACTTTGGCGTGCTGACGGCAGTTTATTCAAAACCTTAGAAAGTCACAAGGATTCTGTTACCTGGGTTAGCATTTCGCCTGATGATAAAACTGTTGCTTCCGCGAGCGATGACAAAACCGTGAAAGTCTGGAGTTTAAACGGCAAACTGTTAAATACTCTCAGCCACAGCGGCATTGTTAGAAGCGTGAGTTTTAGTCCAGATGGAAAGATAATTGCTGCCGCAAGTGCCGATCGCAAATTGTACCTCTGGCGCTGGAACGGTGCTAAAGCAACTTTGTTGGCAAAACTCGATCACAGCAATCCAGTAATTAGCGTTAGCTTCAGTCCCGACGGCAAAACTATTGCTACTGCTACCGCTGCTGAGGACAAGCCAAGCGGGAAGAAAAAGGCTTTTGAAATTACCGGAGAAAAGAGAGTTTACCTATGGGAATTTAACGGTTCGTCGGCGAAAATCCTGAAAACTCTCGACCACCAAGACAGCGTTAAAAATGTTAGTTTTAGTCCAGACGGCAAGACTATTGCTGCTGCTTGCGCTGACAAAAAAGTTTACTTGTGGGGGTTTGATGGAAAGGTGGCGAATTTAACTGAAAAACTCGACCACAGCGATACTGTAGAAAGCGTGAGTTTTAGTCCCAACGGCAAGTTGATTGCGGCGGCGAGTGGGGGAAATACTGTTAAGCTGTGGGATTTTGACGGCAAGAAGGCGCTGCTATCGAAGACTTTGGAATCGAGCGATCGCGTGTTGAGTGTTACTTTTAGTTCTGATAGCAAAACTCTGGGTTTTGCTAGTAGGGATAGGAATGTAATTCTGTTGCCTGTGGAGAATTTGGAACTGAATAATATTATTGCTCGCAGTTGCGAGTGGTTAGGAGATTATTTGCAGAATGACCCGAATGTTGCTGAGGGCGATCGACTGCTGTGTCTTGGGTTTGGGAAACAGGCGTTAAATAAGGGGAAGCGGTGAAATTGACAGGGGTAAGTTGCGGGCTGCGCCCCCTACATAATTATATTTTGCTAATTCTCATCTACATAATTTTATGGAAAAATTCTGTATATGTCTCGGCGGTGCGCTACTCGCTGACAAATTAAAGTTTTTGTCGGTGCATCAACTGTGAGTCCAATACGGTAGTCACCAAGACGAATCTTATATTTATCTGGATAACCTTTCATTTTTTCCAGATATCCTAATGCAAAGGGATTGTCTGATTCTAAGAATTGAAAAACTATAGGTTCTATCCTACTTCTAATTTCAGCAGGTAAACCAGCTAGTTCTTTGAGGAACCGATTTGTATATTCAACTTGCCACATTATTTTGTTTAATTGAGTTATAATACTTTAGTGCTTGTTCTTTTGATAATCTCTCATCACCTTCAGTTTCTTCTATAAGTTTAGCCAGACCATAGTTTTCCAAAATCTCCTCGATTTTCTCAAATTGTTCAAGGGGGATTTGAACAGCAATCGGCTGCTGATTTTCGTCGATTACATAACTTTTATGTAGTTCTAGCATTTTGTAGTGTTTATATCTGAGTATATGAATTATTATAATAGATACATTTTTTTTGTCAAGAGGCGATCGCGTCTGCCTGTCGAGTTACTCAACCGATAGGTTAAACAAATCTATCTACTGGCTAATTGTGGTCGCAGTAAACTTGCGCTAAAATTCGACTGATAAGCTTAAGCTTTTTGGCAATTCCCCACAGAATTAACCAGCAATCAAAACCCGAGGTAAACCACATGGATGTCAACTCCCAAAATGTCCAACCAATCCCGCCATTCAACGAGACAAACGAGGAAACACCAGAGATAGGTGGCGGTTTGCCCGTAATAGAATATTGGGCAGAACATACATTGTCCCCGGAAGGGCCGAAACTTTGGAAAACTTTGCTGCACAAAAGTGCTTGTTTGTCGTGTTCTTGGGGCACGGGCGGACAGAAAGGAGGTTTTACAAATGAAGAGGGCGAAAAACTTCAGCGGTGCATGAAAAGCGTCGAAGCAATCTCCGCTGAAATCAAGCCGGCTATCTCAACTCAATTTTTTGAACAGCAGAGTATTGCACAACTTCAGCAATTAACTTCAATGGAAGCCGATAGGCTGGGAAGGCTGAGTTTTCCGATGATTTTGCGGGCTGGTTCCTCTCATTACGATCGCATTTCTTGGCAAGAAGTTTATCAAATTGCCGAAGCTGCGTTTCGCAAAACTCCCGAACGAGTGGCCTCTTACAGTTCCGGCCGTTCTTCCAACGAAGCGGCTTTTCTGCTGCAATTGATGATGCGGGCGATGGGTTCCAATAACTTAGCAGATTGTTCCGATCTCTGCCACGCTCCCTCGACAACCGGCTTAAGCGAAATGTTTGCCACCCGCACCTCGGTA
Source organism: Microcoleus sp. Z1_B2 (assembly GCF_036700325.1). Taxonomy (NCBI): domain Bacteria; kingdom Bacillati; phylum Cyanobacteriota; class Cyanophyceae; order Oscillatoriales; family Microcoleaceae; genus Microcoleus; species Microcoleus sp. Z1_B2. Next base: position 67,898 of record NZ_JAUBOQ010000003.1, on the reverse strand, counting down.
GTGAGTCTAGAAAACTTGAAGGAAGCAGATTGCGTCGTGCTCGCGGGCAGCAATTCTTCCTACAACCATCCCCGCTTGATGAACGAATTGATTAAAATTCGCGACAAAGGCGGTAAAATAATTGTCATCAATCCGGTGATGGAAATCGGGTTAGTCAAGTTTGGTTCTCCCGCATTTCCTGTCAAATCGCTCATCCCCGGTTCCGATATTTCCTCCCTATACTTGCAACCAATTCCCGGCAGCGATACGGCGCTATTTGTAGGGATTCAAAAGTCTATAATCGAACAAGGATTGCTGGACGAAAGCTATTTGCAAGCTCATACAGAAGGCTGGGAAGCAGCAGTCCAGCACGCCCGCGAAACTTCTTGGGAAACTATTACTGAAACCTGCGGAGTTTCCCGCGCAGAAATTGAGGCAGCAGCCAGAATTATTGGCACGTCCCAGCGAGTTGTCTTCGGTTGGGCGATGGGAATTACCCAACACGATAACGGTGTAGATAACGTTTTCAGCATCGCTAATACTGCCTTAATGACAGGAAATGTCGGCAAAGAAGGGGCGGGATTAATGCCCGTGAGAGGACACTCAAACGTGCAAGGATTCGGCTCTATGGGCGTCACTGTGAAGCTGAAAAAAGAAATTCAACAAGCTTTAGAAAAGTTATTGAATCGTCCCCTGAGTCCTGTTAAGGGCTACGACACTCGATCGCTCATTGAAGCAGCAGAAGCAGGCAAAGTTGATACCCTGATCTGTCTGGGCGGCAACTTGTATGGGGCAAATCCAGATTTAACTCAGGCAAAACGCGCTTTAGCCAATGTTGAAACCGTTATCTACCTCGCAACCAAACCGAATTTAGGGCATTTTCACGGATTGGCAAAGCACAATACAATTGTGATCCCCGTGCTGAATCGCTTTGAAAACCCCCACAAAACAACCGTGGAATCTGGCAATAACTTTGTGCGTTTAAATGATGAGGGCGAAACTCATCTCCAGAATTCGGATTTGATTCCTGAAGTGCATTTTTTGACGGAATTAGCCAGCAGAATCCACGGCGATTTTCCGGTTGATTGGCGCCGACTTCAAGACACAAAATACGTGCGCCAATTGATTGCTAAAACTATTCCGGGCTATGAAAAAATAGCGACAATTGATGAAACACAAGAGGAATTTACCATCAGCGGCCGCATTTTTACAGAACCTAAATTTCCTACAGAGTCTGGGAAAGCGAAGATGTTTGTCACGCCTTTACCTAAGCTGAAATTACCGGAAGCGAAAGAGTTTGGACTATCGGAATCAACACAGGGTATTGTTGTAGCCTTAATGACGGGACGCAGCTATTCTCAGCATAATACTGTGGTTTACAAAATTGATGACAAGTACCGGGGAATGCCGCACCGCAACTGCATTTTGATGAATCGCGCGGATGCAGAAAGCACGGGTTTGCATGAACATCAACGGGTTACGGTGCAGGGAAATGTGGGGAAAATGGAAAATGTCGAGGTGATTTACGGGGCGGTTCGTGAGGGTGCTGCTTTGATGTTTTATCCTGAAGTTAATGTGATTTTTCACCCGGAGATTGAAAGGCGATCGGGCACGCCTGCTTACAAGCGCGTACCTGCTTTTGTATACGCCTAAGTTCGGCAAAGGATTCTGTAACGGATGTAACGGATGTTATGATTAGCTCTGCCTTCTGTCTTCTATAACTCACATTTTAGATGATTTTTAAGAACAGGCAAGATGCCTGTTCCACAAGGAGTTAATTTTTTGTGGGGAGTATGGGTTGGGCATCTTGCCTGCCCATATGCAAGTCTTAATTAACTCTTAATTTGCAAAGTTCTACCGCGCCAAGTCCACCCCCAACCGGTTTCAGTTTGAATCGCAGAACCGATCGCAATTGCGGCCACTAAGGATCGCGAATTAAATAACTTACAATTTTAATTGTTATTGTGGAAGTTATTTAATTCTCATTCCTAACGCACCTCCGAAACCTCCAAACCACCAGTATTTCGTCGGACATTCAGAAATCTCGGCACCCAAGGGGCGCAAAGTGTAATGCTGCCAAATTACGATTACGGATAAACAAATAGTTAACCAGGTAATTGGTTGGTTGGTCGCGGCTGACAAGCGAATTTCTTCATGTGGTATCCGCCACGTGATTTATCCGTGGAATTGATCCAAAATCTAAAATCGAAAATCCTCAAGAAAGAGCATTTATCTCGCGCAAGTCAATTTTTTAATCTAAAATCTAAAATCTAAAATCGCGCAATCGATTGACCTGCTAATATTTTAAGCCGGGGGTCGTTGAGATGCTGTTGCAGGGTTTCCCCGATCGCCTTGGTGTCGTCTGTCGATCGATCGTCTACAATTAAAACCTCTAAGTTGTCCACAGACAGCGGTGTACTCTCCCTCATGGCGATCGCGCAATCCCGAATATTCTCTGCCTCGTTGTATTGTAAAACTTCATTAAGTTTATAAGCATTAGTGGACAAAAGTAGTATCCTGTGGTCAGGAAGACCAAATGATACTACCTGACTAGGCCAAGGCAATAGGCATCACTCTACACAACCGCATGGCGAGTCGTGGAAAGCAAAATTAAGGAACCCAGACTCAACCATGCAACTAGCAGAAAGGCACATTATTAAGCATACAGAACACCGTTTTGCCGAACTCGATAACGCTTCGTGGCAATCCAAAAATCTCTACAACGCTGCTAACTACGTCCTTCGCCAAAACTTCCTCTACGGCTGGGGATATCTCACTTACAATCAGATGGCTAATTTGATGAAATCCCATCCAGCATATCAGGCACTACCTGCCAAAGTCAGCCAACAAATTTTGATGATATTGGACAAAAACTGGCAAGCTTTTTTCGAGGCTCTCAAAGCTTACAACAAAGAACCGACAAAATTTACAGGACGCCCAAAAATACCGAAGTACAAAGATAAAGTTAAGGGGCGAAATATTCTCGTTTATACAGTGCAAGCAATTAGCAGCAAACAATTAAAAAAAGGAATTATCAAACTTTCAGGGACAGAAATATCGATTCAAACAACTGTCAAGCCCGATCGAATTTGTCAAGTAAGAGTAGTTCCCAAATGCAATTGTTACGTAATCGAGGTAATTTACCATGAACAGGAGCCCGCCCGATATCGAGAGAACTCTGCATCGGTAGCCAGTATCGATCTCGGACTGAATAACTTAGTAGCGCTAACATCAAATCAACCAGGCTTTATCCCCCTACTGATTAACGGGCGACCGCTAAAATCCATCAATCAGTTCTACAACAAGCGCAAATCCCAATTACAATCTCAATTGAAAGGCAATCTTAAAACCTCATCAAGAATTGTGCGCCTCACTCGCTGTCGCAATCAAAAAGTCGATAACTACTTACACCATACTAGCAGGCTGATTATCGATATTTTGAGCGAGCGTCAGATTGGGACATTAGTAATTGGGAAAAATGTGCAGTGGAAAAACTGCATTAACTTAGGCAAGCAGAACAATCAAAACTTGGTCAGCATTCCGCACGCTCGATTAATTCAGATGTTGGAATACAAAGCTGTTTTGGCTGGGATTGAAGTAATAATACAGGAAGAATCCTATACTTCAGCCTCCAACTTCCTTTCTTTAGATCCGATTCCTGTTTACGGCGATAGCGATGCCAACAGCGTGGAATTTACTGGCAAACGCATCCACAGAGGTTTGTACAAAACGGCAGAGGGTTTGTTAATTAATGCTGATGTTAATGGGTCTTACAATATCATGCGAAAAGCACTCCCAAAAGCGTTGAGCAATGGGATAGGGAGCTGCGTAGTTCAGCCCAGGCGGGTTAATCCGCTCAAAGTAAAAGCGAAAGGGGAGGGGCACGATGCCTCCCATGTCATGTAATAGATTACTATACTTTTACCAGCTATGCTGGTACGATTACCGAAACTTTAGGAAACTACGCGGCGGGTTCCGGTGAGGGCCTCGCGGAACTTCTGTCGGTTTGAGGCGCATTTTTGACCGATCGGCGCAAATTCTTAGTGTAAGCTCTACTTACAATCAGAGAAAAAATTAGCAGGGTTAACAATATCAAAGCGAACTGACCTCAAAATTTCAGTACACGATTTGTCTCCCTAAATATTAAAAAATATTAAAACAAAAAGCTAGTCGATCGCCCGAAAAGTTATTTTGACCGAAACCATCCAGGATACAAGCCCCCGGATTCATCTCGCGCAAGTCAATGCTTCAATCTAAAATCTAAAATCTAAAATCGCGCAATCGATTGACCGCCTCTTTTGCTATAATTTGTGAGCATCTTTCGGCTCGCCCGCACCGAGGGGCAAGACCCCTCACCCAGACAGCGACCGAAAAGCCGAGGATAGATATCAGTTTTCAGAGGATATTGCAATGGGCGAATTTTTTACAGTCGATGTGTTTGCGAACACGATAGCGGTACTCGGCGCTTTGGGTTTTTTCTTTTTGGGATATCAAGCTTTGCAGATGTTGAAAAAATAAAGTATGTCAGAACTGAGATGTTGCACCATTGTCAAGAACGGGCAAGATGCCCGTTCCACAAAGAATGATTTTTCTCGTGGAACAGGCATCTTGCCTGTTCCTAAACAAGTAATTGAGAATGGTGCAATATCTCAGTCAGAAGTCAGAAGTCAGAAGTCAGAAGGAAAGAAGGAAGAGGGAAGAAGGAAGAGGGAAGAAGGAAGAAGGAAAGAAAAAAGAAGGAAAGAAAGAAGAAGGAAAGAAACAACTATTCCGAATACCCAATGCCCTGTTTTGCCAATGCCCAATGTCCTGTTTTGCCAATGCCCTGTTTTGCCAATGCCCAATGCCCTGTTTTGCCAATGCCCAGGAACACCTAATTTACCTGAAAAAGGCTATACAACTGACTCAACATTGCCACTGTTTCTTGCGAAAATCAACCAAAAAAAGGCTGCGTTATTATCATGGTGAGCCAACTTTTAGATGGACGCTATCAAATCATTGAAGTCATAGAAACAGGAGAATTTGGGCAAACCTATCTGGCCAAAGATATTCGCCGTCCCGGAGAACCGCAGTGCTTTGTCAAGCACCTGCGTCCCGGTACTACCGAACCGAAATTAATTAATACTACGCGCCGTCTTTTTCAAAAAGAAGCAGAAGTTCTAGAAAAACTCGGTCAACACGACCAAATTCCTCAGCTATTCGCTTATTTTGAAGAAAATGAAGAATTTTTCTTAGTAGAATCCTTCGTTGCCGGTCACTCGCTATCAACCGAGATTGTACCGGGCAAGCCTCTAACTGAAGAAAAAATGATTCCTTTGCTGAAGGAACTGTTAGAAATTTTAGTATTTGTACACGGACAGGGCGTAATTCACCGAGATATTAAACCGGCAAATTTAATCCGCCGCTATTCAGATAACAAGTTAGTTTTGATTGACTTTGGCTCGGTGAAAGAAATTCACATCGCTCAAAGACAAGCGCCGGTAACTGTGCGGATTGGCACTTTGGAATATATGCCGATCGAACAATTTCAATACAACCCGCAACTCAACAGCGATATCTACGCTTTGGGAATGATTGGCATCCAAGCAATGACGGGTTTGCCGGCTTACGATTTGCCGAAACTGCGGGATTTGAAAAATTCTAATAAAGGCGAAATTGTTTGGCGGCATTTAGCCACGTGTTCCCAAGCGCTGGCTGATGTTTTGGACAATATGGTGCGCTACGATTTTCGGGAGAGGTACCAGTCGGCGGCGGAAGCTTTAGCCGATTTGAGGAAAATTGGCGATCGCTCGCGGGCGCGGATTCCCAAGCTAACAATATATCGCGAAGAAGTCGATCGGCGCAGCAGCAGCCGGGGTGATATTACAGTCGTCGGTCGAAGAATATTAGATGAACTGCGCGTCAGTTTGGAATTGCTGCCAGAAGAAGCAGAGGCGATCGAAGATGAGGTATTGAACCCTTACCGGAAATACAGGGAAAAAGGCGAACGCTACGAACAATCACTGCAAGAAGCAATGCAGCAAGAATATCCCTTTTCTCTGGAAACTCGCGACGAATTAAAACGCTTGCAGCAAGTTTTAGGGCTTACCGACGAAGATGCCGCGAAAATCGAAGAATTAGTCATTCCTAAATCTTTATTTGCTAAATTGTACAAGGCGATATCCACAGTTTTGGAGGGACATCGCAACCCCAATCTGCCACCAGCGAGTAGCGCCCCTCACCTCGTCGAATTGCAGGCAAGTCCGGCGGTATCCCCGCAGGTAAATCTGAACGGAAAAACCGATTTGTCGAACTCCAGCCCAGCAGCACTTGTCCCCAAAGAAACTCGCAAATTCAACCCTGATCTTGCCGGGGCAACAATTGCGGCTATCTTAGCTGCGATCGGCGGAATTTACGGATATCTCAAATGGCAAGAATGGCAGCAGCTAGCCCAGAAAGAATCCCAACAGCTCAATCAAATTGAAGCTCTTTATACAGCCAGCAATTATGAAGGCTGCATCAGCCAAATACCAACAATTGCCGACACTTCCAGCACCTATTCGTCCGCTCAGGAGTTACAAGAACAGTGCCAAGCAGGTCTGCGTTGGAAGAACGCCACAGTCAAAAATTTCGCTCAGCATTCCGATGCAGTTGGGTCTGTTGCTTTCAGTCCCGACGGCTTAATGTTAGCCAGCGGTTCTAAAGACAAAACCATCCAAATTTGGGATTTAGCTACAGGCAAGTCGATTCGCACTTTTCCAGGAGATTCCTCCACTATTTGGTCGGTTGCTTTTGACTCAAACGGTACGAAACTGGCGACGGGAACCGGTTTTTGGCGAGTCATGTTGTGGGATTTGAAAACAGGGCAAGTGATTCGCAGTCTCGACCACACTGCTTCTGTTTGGTCTGTCGCTCTTAGCCCCGACGGACAGCTTGTCGCTAGCGGTAGCGGAGACAAAACCACAAAGATTTCGGATGCAACAACTGGCCGTTTGATTCAGAGTTTTCCAGACCATACAGATTTTGTTTATTCTGTTGCTTTCACTCCAGATGGAAAAAGTTTGGTTAGCGCTTCTAAGGATAAAAAAATTACAGTTGTGGATGTCGCAACAGGGGCGTTGCTCAAAACAATTGAGGGACATGGCGACGCGGTGAGGTCGGTTGCTGTTAGCCCGGACGGCAAGACAATTGTTAGCGGTTCCTACGATGAAAGTATTAAAATTTGGAATATCGAAACAGGAGATTTAATTCGCTCTATCAAGGGACATTCTGACGATATTGTCTCGGTTGCTATCAGCCCGGACGGGAAGTTTATTGCCAGCGGGAGCAAGGATAAAACTATTAAAGTTTGGGATTTTGCTACTGGAGAATTGCTGAATACTTTGACGGGACATTCCGATGAGGTTTATGTGGTAACTTTTAGTCCCGATGGCAAAACTATTGCTAGCGGTTCTAAAGACAATACTATTAAGTTGTGGTTGAGGTAATACGATTTTAGATTTTAGATTTTAGATTTTAGATGGGAATGACTTACTGCATAATGGTTGGGAATTTCCCTACAGTTGCATCCTTTTGAGGAACTGGTGTACTATCAATTCCGGTCGATTACCCCTAATATCATGTCCGAGCCATTGACCGTGATTAAACGCCGGGGCGGGTTTACAGATTTTCCCGTTTCTATTCAATATCTTGGTGAACCCGCCCCTACAGGAATCAGGGTTAATTGACCGGACATAATATAATACGGTAGGGGCGGGTTCACCCAAAATATATGCCAATAATTGACAATCTCAAAAACCCGCCCTTTTAATCGCTCGATCGTAAATGATATCATTAGTCATTGGTCATTTAATTGGTATAATTCAGCTCATTTTTGAAGGTTTGGGGAAAGTGCCAATAAGGCGTTTCTAATTCGTCCTCAGTTGGAGAATTTTCAGTTGAGTTCTCTCGGATTTGAAAAAAGTGGTAGAGGTTAGCGACAGTTAAATCGGATATTTCTTGCCAATTCGAGGCAGCTAAACCTTGATAGCCAGTAGCGATCGCCTGCTGGCTGACATAAACTTCGGATCTCCGGCGGATTTCCGGCGACACAGCGAAGGTTAGCTGGTCGCGCAAGGATAGAAAGTGAGACTTTTGCTTTAAACTTTCATAAAGTGAAGGTTCCGCAGCTAATACCGTGAATGTAGTGTACACGCTGCTTTTTAAACTCTCGCCGCTGAGTTTATCTAAACTAGCTAACTGGTGCTGCTCTTTTGGAGACAAAGTTTCCATCCAATCAACCTCATTGTGCCAAAATTCTATTACACTTAAATCATGACCGAGAATCCTAGTAACTTCGGGAAATAAAAAATCTAGTTCGGGTTCGGATTGACATCCTTTAACAACAGTTAGAAGATTTTGACGAATTTTTGATTGCAGTTCCCGGAGGCGATCGCTCACCATATCGTAGGCCCGCTGCAAGTGAAACGTGACCCCGATCGCCTGCTCGATCGCCCAAACACATTCCATTTGCCTGAGCTTTCCTGCAGAAGACAGCCCCTCCAACAAACTAGGATTATCATAAATTTTTAAAGCCTCAAACAGCATATCCCGCCCGCTATTAATTTCGGAATTCCGAAGTTTAATATCTGGCACTGTCAGGGCTGACTGACAGCGTTTGATAGCTTTAGAAAAAATCTCATAACCGTTAACCAGTTTCTGGCGGTGCATTTCAAAACTTGAGTCGTGAGCCACCTTAAAAATCTGCTGGATCACTTCTACTCCCCTATCTTTGAGGATGTGTCTGAGATCGATAAATCCGTCTTTAATTTTTAGCTTCTGGTGCTTTGCCTCTTCTCGGATTTTTAATACTTGGTTGAGGTTTACTGCTGACAAAACTGTGTTCGATACAGCGCCAATACCAATGACAGCAGCAGTCGCTTGCATCACTGCCAAATTAATTTTCAGACAGTTAAGCATTCTGTATATTTTTTGAAACCCCTGATGAGTTTGAGCAACCTGCAACGGCGCCACAGTGACGTACAGGGGAGCTACCAGCGGCTGTATGGGGCCACCTCCGGCTAACTGTGCGAGCAATCCTATAACTCCCCGCGAGGAAAGAGTTTCACTTCTTGATTGATAAAAAATTTTTGCGAGCTCCACAAACTCCCCTGTCACCGGATCTCTAGCTGCGGGGAGCAATTTTCCTGTTTTGGTAGCAGGCTGTACAAGGTTGCCACTATTGAGTCGCGCCTGAGTTGCAGGGGTGAATATATAATCCATGTTGTGGCTCAGTTTCCATTCAAAAAGGCAGATGTTTTGTATTGTATGCTGTTTATGGAAACGAGAGATGAAAGGAAATGAATGAGTATCTCAAGGCATTCCAGGCTATTAACCTGTTTAGCGATCGATTGTTGGCAGACGAATATCAATCCGTGGAGATTAAACAGTCAGCTACCCAACTCAATTTAGATGTGGAACCTTGTATTGACGAAATTAAGCAATCTGCCATCAGGCTCAAAGAGCTACTTCAGGTATGTTTCAAAGATGTATCTCAGGCTGAGGATGTCTGGAATAGCAAGCCGAGAATTGCGGGAGCATCTCCTGTTGATGTCTGGGAGCAAATTGGCGAACTAAGCGGATGCGATGTGAGAATTCGCACTTTAGGAAAACAGGGCAAATATGATGCTGTTGCTAAAGTTCGCAAATCTTGGAGCGACAAGGCAACCAAGTTAAAAAATCATTGGTTTTTGTGGGATAAAAACTCTCAAGTCTTTCAAAGAGATACTATTGGTTTTTTTGAAAAAGATAATTTGCACAAAGAGTTGCGGAATGAAGTTGATTCCCAGGCAGAGCGAGTGATTTTAATTATGGAAAATGAATTAAATTTAATTTTTAAAGAATTACAATCTATTGATATAGAAAAAATTGAACTTTGTATTGAATGCTTTGACCTAAACAGTCAGTCTAAATTTAGAGAGCGACTACAATCAATAGGCGGGGAGATTGTATCGAAGTTTACGGAGCCTCTGAAATATTTGCCGGATTCTTATATGAAGAGTTTTAAAGAAACGCTGAAAGAACCTGTAGAAACTCTGGTTCATAAAAGCAAGATGGGAATCAGTTCGATCGATTTTGAAGAGTGCTGTAAAGTGATTGGCTTAATCCTAGAAAATGTGATTTTAGCAATTTTTGAGGAGCGTCTGAAACTGGGAATTGAAACAGTTGAAAAAGCGATTAAATTCTACAATAATTTTTTAGAGAAGCAGGCGCGGTATCAGAAAGAAACGCCCCAACAGCGAGCGGCGGAAAAAGATTGGATTGAAGGCCAGCGGCAGCAACTCAGGGAAATTCAGCAGTATATTGATGCAGTCATTAGTCATTAGTGGTTAGTTATTAGTAATTGGCAATTTGTAATTAGGAGTTAGTAATTAGTGTTTTAACTACTAATTACTGACCCCTAACTGTTGAATTCACCCAAACAGGACTTACACAGAAGCTAATTAATTATTTACGGCTCCATGCACACCGCACCTTAGCGCTATAATTAGCGCGTCAAACCACTTTTTGCGTAAGTCCTGCTAAAAATAGATACAAGCCCCGGAATTAAGTCAGGGAAATAAAAAAATTAGACTTTAGTTCAACTTCCCACTCAAGGCTGGGGAGTTAATCTAAAATCTAAAATCTAAAATCTAAAATCTAAAATCGAATGATTATTGATATTGACCGCTGATTTCGTAAACGATCGCGCCCAAAGACGCTAAGCTAGCTAAAATTAGCATTCCGGCCGGCATGAATTTTTGAGTTTTAACAAGGCGCACAATAAAGACTATTACTAAAACAGCGGAGATGGCTGCTGCTAATGTTAAACCCCAACTTTGTCCCATAAGCTGGGCGGTGCCGGCAAAAATTAGCAGCGAACCGCTAATCAAGCCCGAAATGAGCGAGGCTTGGCTTTTGGCCTTGATATAACCCATGATGCCGCCAACCAGTGTTAAAATGCCGTAGCCGATCGCCGCTGCTGTACCTAAATTCATTTTTAATCCTCCCGATTTCACTGTTTGCATCTAAATTTATACAGCGCGGCCTGCAATTAGTGTCACGAATTGTTAGAAAATTTATTAAAGCCAGTCAGGATATGTAACTGTTATACAATTGCCATTATGTCAGCCCTAACTTCTGGTGCGATCGCCCAAATCCGTTACCTCCAGCGCCTCGCAGCATCCCTGCTGCTGTATCAATCGGTTCTCAAAAGCCCCGCCGGCCAAGCCTTTCTCGATTTGCTGCAAGCCCTTCACCACAGCGAAGTCAGCGGTTTGGAATGTCAGGTAGCTTACGGGAACTGGTTCAAACTTCAGGCTGCTAAAAATTTAAGCTGGAAAGATTCTTTGATTTGGGAAATTCTCAAAAACGAAAACCCCTTTTCACGCCGAGCACAGCAAACAGATTTTGCAAGTTTGCCCCCCGCTTTGGTGGAGGCCGCCCGACATGATTTAGAAGTGCTGCAAAATATTTACGAATGCAGCAGCGAACAGTTGAGCAAGTGGGTGCGGGTAGCGGGTCAACTTGACGCAGTGCCTCCGATTTGGCATTCAGAAAGTGTAGCAGAACAGGGAGATTTGCCGCTGCACGGAAAACTGGAAAAATGGTCGAGCGCTACGGAATCTTTGGCAGCTTATTACCGACAGTTTGGCACGGGTTTGTTTGCCGAATATCGCGCTTTTGCGTGGCGGGGAGGGCAGTTGGCGAGTATTTCCCATCCCGATCGCATAACTTTAAAAGAGTTGGTTTGCTGCGATTGGCAGCGGGATGCTTTGGTGAAAAATACGGAGTTTTTGCTGGCAGGTTATCCGGCTTTGCACGTCTTGCTATACGGCAGCCGCGGTTCGGGCAAGTCTTCTTTGGTGAAGTCGCTGTTAAATGAATTTGGATCTCGCAATCTGCGCTTGATTGAAGTATCTAAATCGGATTTGCAAGATTTGCCGCTAATTGTCGAGCAGTTGCGGGGAGTTCCTCAAAAGTTTATTATTTTTGTGGATGACCTGTCTTTTGAGGAAGATGATGATGCTTTTAAAGCTCTGAAAGTTGTGTTGGAGGGGAATGTGACTGCCCGCTCTCAAAATGTGGTAGTTTACGCCACATCTAACCGCAGGCATTTAATTCGAGAGTTTTTTGACGACAGGCCTCGCCCCCGCGACGGAGATGAAGTTCACGCTTGGGATACTGTGCAGGAAAAACTTTCATTTAGCGATCGATTTGGCTTGACTTTAACTTTTGAACCGGCCGATCAAAACACTTATTTAACAATTGTCCGACATCTGGCAGAACTTGCTGGAATCAAACTCGCTGCTGAGGATTTGGAACACCGCGCTAAAGAATGGGCAACTCGTCGCAACGGGCGATCGGGCAGAACTGCGCGACAGTTTGTTGATTTTCTGAAAGCAGATTTAGCCCTTTTTGACAAATAGATGGTCTGCGCTGTAATGGCGGGTTTTAACTGAGATGTTACATCCTTCTCAATAAGTTTTTTATGAACAGGCTTTTCGGCCTGTTCCACAATAAAATTCACTCTTTGTGGAACAGGCCGAAAAGCCTGTTGCTTACAAGGGTGCAAGATGCCTGTTTTAGCCGATATATGGGAAGGCAATTCAGGATCTGAATAAACCCGCCGTTGCAGCGCCGAAGGGCGAAATAAAAATTCTTAATTTTTTCATAATTTTATTGATAATAAATAACTAACCAAATTTGATATAATTATCAAAATCTCCCAAGAAACCTCCAGAGCCAGAACCCATCCTGACTCCATAAATCCACCACTAAATAATGAGGAAAATATCATGGGTTTATTTGATAAAGTATCGAAGACTCGCCAAGAAACGGAAGTAACTTTAGGGCCGGCCGAATCATTTGCGGCGATCGCGCTAATTGCCGTAGCAGCCGACGGTTACATCAATGACAGCGAAAGTAAAGCGATTAGCATGACGCTATCTCGGATGCAACTGTTCCGCAGTTATCCTGATGACGTGATGAGAAAAATGCTCGATCGCCTGCTGATGATTATGCAACGGCAAGGAGTGGAGGTACTGTTTAATGCCGCTTTGGCAATGCTTCCCGACGAACTTAAAGAAACAGTTTTTGCTGTGACAACTGATATCGCTTTAGCAGATGGCGAGGTTTCAGAAGAAGAAGAACAACTTTTGAACGATCTTTACAGTGCATTGGGGATTTCCGAAGATATTGCCCTCAAGATTATAGACGTGATGTTGATTAAGAACAAAGGTTAAGAAATCAGGGGAAGGAGTGAGGAGGGCGAATTTTACAATCTAAAAAATTAGTGCCTACTTACTTAGCTGACAACTTCTCCAAAAGTGCGGGTTTACCGATATGATGGTTGGTAAAATTGCGATCGAATTTGCGATCGCCGTTACTACCTCAAATGCCTTTCACTTACACCCGCACTGTTCGCTTTCAAGATACCGATGCTGCTGGAGTCGTTTACTTTGCTAACGTTTTGGCGATGTGCCACGAAGCTTACGAGGCATCTCTAGCAGCATCGGGAATCAATCTCAAAGCATTTTTCAGCAATTCCGAGGTTGCCTTTCCCATAATTCATGCTAGTGTAGATTTTTATCGCCCAATGTTTGCGGGCGATCGGCTGATGATTCAATTGACGCCTAAACAAGTTACTGGCGATGAATTTGAAATTGCCTATCAACTATTTTCTGAGGAAGTTGCAGGAAGAAGCGCTGCTAAAGCTATGACTAAGCACGTCTGCATCGATGCAGTTAGCCGAACTCGAAAACAGCTATCTGAAGACTTGATGCAGTGGATGAGGAAAATTGAGAGTTGAGATTTCAGATTATACTAATTCTCAAAAGTCATGCAACAGTAGCGCTCCGGGTGCGTCGCCACCTGCCAATCCTAAAAAAGAGTGACAATCTCAAAGCGACGCACCTTACCTCATAGTTCAGGAAACAAACCCAACACTCATGATTGTTGCTTTCTGGAGGCGAGAATTGGCATTAGTTCTATCTTTAAATAGTAGCAGGGAATGACAATCAAATTTCTGTTTTGTTGATAATTATTTCTGAATAGTTGATAGTATGTCAAATCGCAATTATGCCATTGTGGGCACGGGAGCTTTAGGCGGATTCTACGGTGCTAGACTGCAACAAGCAGGTTTAGAAGTCAATTTTTTGCTTCGTAGTGATTACGAACACGTCAAAAAACACGGTTTGATTGTCGAGTCTCCCGAAGGCAACTTCACCCTCCCTCACGTCCGCGCCTACCACGACGCGCACAAAATGCCTCAGTGCGACGTAGTAATTGTAGCGCTGAAAACAACTCAAAATCACTTGTTGCCCAAAATATTGCCTCCTTTATTAAAGGATAACGGCGCGGTTTTAGTATTGCAAAATGGATTGAATACAGAACCGGAAGTCGCTAAAATTGTCGGTGCAGAACGAGTGGTTGGCGGGCTGTGTTTTCTCTGCTCTTATAAAGTTGGGCCCGGTCATATCTGCCACCTAGATTACGGCACTATCACCCTGGGAGAATATGCCCAGGACTACAAAGCAATCGGTATTACTGATAGATTGCACCAAATTGCTAAGGACTTTAAACGTGCTCATATTCCCATTAAAATGAGCGAAGATTTGCTATTGTCAAGGTGGAAAAAGCTGGTTTGGAATATTCCTTATAACGGGCTGTCTGTAGTGTTGGATGCGAGAACTGACGAACTGATGGCTAATCCCGATACTCTGATTTTAGTTAAGGAAATCATGGGGGAAGTGGTAGCGGCAGCCAAAAGTTGCGATCGCATTATTCCCGATGACTTTATCCCACAAATGCTCGAATATACTCAGAAAATGAAGCCTTACCGCACCAGCATGAAAATCGATTATGATGAATCGCGGCCCCTGGAAGTTGAGGCGATTTTTGGTAATCCGATACGGGTGGCGCAGCAAGCAGGTATTAGGTTGCGGCAAATAGAGGTACTTTACCGAATGTTGAAGTTTGTGGATTTTCAAAGACAAGAAGCGGAGAGGACGAGAAGGCTATTAGGTTTGTCCTAATTGGCAATTGGCAATTGGGCGGGGCGGGTTTGTGAGATTTCTCGCTGGTGTTGTAGATATTGGTGAACCCGCCCCTACAGGAATTACTGTCAAATCCGGTTAATTCTATCGATTCACCGGCGATGACACATCGCAATTTCTTGCAATTGTTCTCGATTGACTTTGCCTTGAGAATT
Source organism: Microcoleus sp. Z1_B2 (assembly GCF_036700325.1). Taxonomy (NCBI): domain Bacteria; kingdom Bacillati; phylum Cyanobacteriota; class Cyanophyceae; order Oscillatoriales; family Microcoleaceae; genus Microcoleus; species Microcoleus sp. Z1_B2. The sequence goes on along the minus strand of NZ_JAUBOQ010000003.1, from coordinate 52,711 downwards.
GCGCGGCAATTGTTCGACAATTACCCAATATTTCGGCCGCTTAAACTTGCTCAACTTATCTTCTATTGCTGCGTGCAGATTTTTGACCGTAACTTCGGAATTAGCGGGAACGTAGATAGCCGTAACGACTTGACCCCAATCTTTGTCTGGCAAGCCAATTACAGCAATATCCGCAACTAAATTAGTCGATCGCACAACGGCTTCAACTTCCGCCGGAAAAACATTTTCTCCGCCTGTGATAATTTTGTCGCTGCTGCGTCCGACGATATTTAAGTAGTTATTTTTATCAAAAAATCCCAAATCGTCTAATTGGAAGTATTGGCGATCGCCAATATTTTTAGGATAATAACCCAACGCCAAAGATTTAGCATTTACCACAATATTTCCGATTTGATTTTCGCACAAAATATCACCATTTGCACTCCGAATAGTTATTTTAGCATGGGGTAAAGTTTGACCGGAACTGTTATTGCCCGCGAGAAAATCTTCGGGTTTTAGTGTAGCAATTTGCGAGGCGGTTTCGGTCATGCCATAACTGGGCGCTAATTTGATTTGATAGTTTCTAGCTGTTTCTAAAAGTTCCGGCCAAGCGGGAGCACCGCCCAAAAGTACGGCACGAAAGCGTCCAAGCCAATTAGCTGTATCGGGATTTTGCAGCAGCCGTTGCAGTTGAGTTGGAACTAAAGAAATGAAAAATTCTTCGGGTTCGATATCGCATATTTTACCATTTTCTAATTCTTTAAATGGCTGAATTGCCAGTTGTCCGCCGCTAGTAAAAGAACGCATGAATTGCATTAAACCGCTGACGTGGTATAAGGGCAAAATGCAGAAAGAGTTGATTTTGTCAACTTGAAAATATTGTTGAAAACCTTGTACTGATGCGGTTAGTGTTTCCCAAGTGTGGATGGCAAAACGGATTTTTCCTGAAGAACCGCCGGTGGGAATCATGATTGTATCAAAACCGCTTTTTGTCGGCGAATGGAATTCGCGGCTATACAAACGAAGTTCGCCTTCGCAGACTGGGATATGGGGAGTGGTGGGAAGCGGGCATTGTCCCCAAATTAAGTCGGGTTGAACTAAATCAAAGACTTGTTGCCATTCTTGTTTTACCCAGTTGGGATTGCAGAGAAAAATCGGGCATTTGGCGGCGCGGGCGGCGGTGAAACTGGCAAGAAATTGCACTGGTTCTGCTTCGGCGATGCAAATTTTTGGGGGTGTTTTTTGTGCGGGATTTTGGGTGATTTCTTGAAATAGCCGATCGACAATTCGGGCAAATTCGCGACTGTCACAACCGATCAGCCAATTATCGGGCAAGCCACACGCGATATCCAGGATATTTACTGTTAGATTTGTTGCCATAGATGCTTTCACCAAGTTTCTCGCTTCAAAACAATTACAGGAGTTACTCACTCCGACAAAGAAATCGGGTTTTTTACCGAATTTGTCGGCTGCAACGCGTCTTTTCGTAAAAAACCCGGTTTCTGAGCCCCAGGAGTAATTTAAAATCTAAAATCTAAAATCTAAAATCGAATGATTGTCGTCGAACCAGCAATCGGTGCCGAAGCCGAGTGCTCTCTTATTTAAAGACAATTGTTTTGCTATATTTAAGGCTGCTTGTCTGCCGATTTCGGTTTCAAATACTGATGAGAAAACAGCGTCTATATTGTGAGTTTGACAAAATTTTCGCAGTTGGGATGGGGAACCGCATATCGCAGGTTTAATGACGAAAATGCCCCGCCAGCCTTGGCTGTAGCACTCTTGGATGCGATCGAGGTTGGCGGCAGATTCGTCAAGGGCGATCGGAGTTGTATAAATAGCATTCAATTCTACCATTTCCTGAAACTGTGTTACTGGCAGCGGCTGTTCCAAAAATTCAATGTCTGCGGAAAAGTCGGGAGTTGCTTTTACCTTGTCGCAAGCTTCCAGCCATGTTTTAGCCTGCGAGTAACTGAGTCCCCCGTTGGCATCTAAGCGCAAAAATCCTTTTTCGCGATCGCACAAATTGTGCATTACTTGGATTAGCTGCTGAAAAATCTTTAATTCTTCCTCAATTGCAGCAACACCAATTTTCCATTTAAACGTGCGATATCCCTCTAACCAAAGTATTGGTAAAGCCTGCAAAGCTGTTTCTCCTGCTGGCAATAAACCGCTGAACCGATTTTTTTCTTCCTCATTTCCAACCTCTCTCCATTGGTGACTGCTTAAGACTGAACCCGCAATCAATGTCGATTTTAGGCGAAGTCTAGATCCCCCTAAATCCCCCTTAATAAGGGGGACTTGGAGAATATTTCTTGTCCCCCCCTTAGTAGGGGCGGTGCCCCCGTGCCCGCCCTTGGTTAGGGGGAATCTAGAGTTTGATAGTGCCGACTCAAAGCCAAATTGACAAGCCGGCAATTCAGCGGAAATAGCAAAAATCATCTCTGATGAAAGATTAGCTGGCAACTGGTGACAAAAATCTAAAGCTTGCTCAAAACTTTCGGAACCAAACCAACTCAAAGGGGCAATTTCTCCCCAACCAATTCGATTATTTTCGTCCACAAGTCGCAGGATAATTCCTTCGCGAATATCCCAGATGCCGTGACTTGTTTGCAAGGGGCGCTTAAATTTTCGCTGATAAGTGCGAAACTCGAATTGATAAAGCATTAGTTTTTTAGTTAATCATAAAATTGTCTCACAACTGATCCAAACTTATCAATATTTTCAAAATGGATATTGTGACCAGCTTTGGGTACAATTTCCAGAGTAGCCGCCGGACACAAGCTGGCCATTTCGGTATTTATATTTATAAATTTATCATCATATTCTCCCGCTAGCAAGATGATGGGGATTTGATTTTGTGCGAGTTTTTCCCAGAGAGATGGCTGGTTGCCGGTTCCCATGTTGCGGAGGGATTTGGCTAATTCTAAGGGATTGTTTGCTAAGCGGCTTTCTATGAGTTTGTCGAAGTTAGGAGAGTTTTTTAAAGATTTGAATAAAGGGATATCGTACCAGTTGAATAAAAAATCTTTAATGTTGCTATTTTCCAGCTTTTGTGCTAGCTGTAAATCGGCTTGTCGGCGGTGCGATCGCTCTTTTTCTGTCTTCAATCCCGGCGAGGCAGACTCCAGCACTACTTTCTCAAATCTTTCTGGAAAATGTAATGTCATGTAAAGTGCCAATCGCCCGCCCATTGAATAGCCCAATAACAAACATTTGTCTATTTGTAAATCATTTAATAACTGGATCAATGCTTGGGCTGTATTTGATATATTGTAGCAACTTTCGTCGCCGCTGACTCTAGTTTCTCCGTGACCTGGAAGGTCAACTGCTAAGCAGCAATAACTGTTAAAAAGTAAGGGAATGACGCTGCTAAAGTCTTGACTGCTGCCCGTGAATCCATGCAAAAATAAAATTGTCGGCTGATTCTTGTTGCCAGTTAAGGAATAGTGAAATTGATAATGTTTAAAGTCCATCTACAATTATTAGTATAATTGCCGTATTTACTGAAATCTAATTTCCGCATCGCCAACAGAGATAACTGCCTGAAAACGAGTGAGAAAGTCCATACCAAGAAGACCATCTATACGAACATTTGGCGGTATATCGTGGGCAAATACGTCAAAATTTTCTATTAGTTGACCCACGCAATTAAACCAAGATACATTAATTACAGGAACATAGATTCTTCCTTGACCTGTAAAGATTTCTTGCCTGCGTAGAGGATTGCGCGTATCGTAACCCAAATCCTCTAATGTTTTAACTGGCAATATTGTGTAGCTGGCTCCCGTATCCACCAATAAACGCACCCGATACTCAGTAGCCTCACCATTATTTCCACCAATGGTTGCTTGCACCGCGAGCAAATTTCGTCCGTGACGCAATAAGCGATAAGCTTTTTGATAATCTGGCATTTTTGTTACAACATAGCTGCTAAGTCTTCAGGGATAGGGCCGGTGTATTCTATTGCCACCGATTTTCCCTTCCTTGACAAAGCATTATTGTAAAGCAAATCGCGCTCCGGTGAGTGTGCTAAAACTTCACCTCGAATTACATTCAAATCCTCATCCAGCTCAGTGTAAGCAATTAGCACCCACTCGCTAGGATATAAGTGGATGATTTCTTCTAGGCTCATGATTTTGTCAATTTCTGTTTGCGTACTCATGCTTTGATTCTCCTTTTGACCATTCAATGTGAGGTACGGATTGCTGAATTAAAGAAGATTTTGAGAAGTCGCCCAACTCTGCCAACTCGCCCAACTCCCTCAGCTTAGCAAACCATACCTCCAGTTTACCCGAATTCTCGATCGCCCGATCTACAAACCAAAGCCCAACGCCAGCAGCAATCCGCTCGAAAAATGCAGCGTAACTGCGATAAACTTAGAGTTGCTCACCTTTGCAGGTTGGTCGTGATAGTCTGTGACATGGCGGCAAAGGTCGATCGCAAATGGCAAACTTCCAAAAATCAACAGCGTCCAAATTGGGAACATTCCCAAAGCCACAAATAGCACAGTCAAAGTATAAACGCTGCCGCATAACCACTGCAACAACTGAGCACCTTTTTTCGTACCGAGTCGCACAATCGGCGATTTTTTTCCCGCCGCCAAATCATCCGCAATTTGATGAAAGTGGGAACAAAATAAGATGATACTCGTAGTAATTCCCACGATTACCGAAGCCGCAAAATTAGTTGCAGACCAAGTTTGAGTCTGACTGTAATAAGCAGCGGCGAAGGCTAGCGGCCCAAAGGTAAAAAAGCAAATTATTTCCCCCAAACCTTGATAGCCAAGACGAAATGGAGGCCCTTGGTAAGTGTAGCCGAGAGCACAGCACAAAACTACTAGCAAAATTACTGTTGGGTCTTTTTGCCACCAGCTTATGGCACAGATTCCCGACACTCCCACTGCTAAAAATAGATTTGCCAGCCCGAAAATTAAAGCTTTATTTCCGGTTAAATTAACTAGGGAATGCGCTTTATTTTTATCGATGCCTGTTTCTGAGTCAAATACATCATTGCTGAGATTCAGCCATGCTATAATCAAAATGGCTGACATTAAAAATGTCGAAAAAATTGACGAATTAATCGTTTGAGTTTCGGCAAAAGCAACTGCTGTTCCTACTGAAATAGGAATTACCGCAACGCTGTACATGGGCGGCTTGATTGCCGCCAGCCACAATTTACTATTTGGACGTTCAATTAACTTTGTTGTCATTACACAAACTTGATGCAATTGATAGCAGCGTAGTAATTTTACAATTTTATTGGTGAAGAAACTCTACTCTGCATCGGGTTTAGTGCGCGGGGGGTATCCGTTGACAGGCTTTGCGGGCGATCGCGCGCCCGGTAATGCCCGTCTGCAAACCTCTGTGGGGGCGATCGTATGAGAGTCGAGATTGAGTCGCTCAATCTTAAAGTTTTATGTCTAAATGTTTCGATCGATCGCGGGTTGGCGTTAGCTTTCGCGATCCGAAGGAAAGCCCTCGAAGAAGATCGTCTGTTTTTTGCCCCCCGCCGATCCCAAACTTTCCGGGAAACTCGAAAGGTCATGTTTTGCGATCGCCCTCCCGTGCTTAGATCGAAATAGGGGTTCTAGCGGGACAAAACCGCACTCTTTCTGACAAATCTGCTATTCTCGCTTTCATGACAGTAATACCGCACCGCGCTAATCTTTTACAAGACCGCAATCAACTGCATCAGTTTCTGTTAGATTGCCAGCAGTCTTTAACCGAAAAAGATCAAACCAAGATAGTTAGTATTTCTCAGGAGATTGCCCCCGTCGATCCGCTAGTTGTACTTCAAGAGATTTCCGAACCTTGCCAGCGGCACTTTTACTTTGAAAAAAGAGACCCGATTTCCGGCAACAGTTTTGCGATCGCCGCCCTAGATTCGGCCATCCATTTAACAGTAGCCGGAAGCGATCGATTTACCCTAGCTCAAAATTTTATTCAATCTTGTCTTGCCCGAACAATTACCATCGGTACAGAACGCTTGCCCTTCAGCGGGCCCCACTTTTTTTGTAGCTTTGCTTTTTTCGATGAGAATGTCGCGACCAATTCTTACTTCCCCCCTGGCACCGTATTTTTACCAAAATGGCAGATTACTCGCCTGAAAGATAGCTGCACAATTGTTGCCAATGCAATTATAAACCGAGATATAAATGTTAAAATTATCACGGATAATATTTGGGAAAATTTTGATAAAATTTCGTGTTCACCTTACAAAAAAATCACGTCTATTAGAAACAGCTCGATATTTTTCAAACAAATTCCTGTGAATGATGCCACTCAATTTAAAACATCCGTCAAGTCCGCTTTAGACTTGATCCACTCTCAATATTTCAGTAAGATTGTTTTGTCCCAAGCAATAAATGTCATTTCCCAAACCCCTTTCAGTTTAATAGATTCGTTAAATAACTTGCGCCTTACTTATCCCGGTTGCTACGTATTTTCCACCAGTAACGGCAAAGGTCAAAATTTCATCGGTGCCAGTCCAGAACGCTTAATCAGCATTCACAAAAATGAGTTAGTAACAGATGCCTTAGCAGGTTCCGCACCGAGGGGGAAAAATGAAGCGGAAGATGCGAATTTAGGCAAAGGTTTACTCAACAGCGAAAAGGATATTCGAGAACATCGAGTTGTAATTGATTTTATAGTCGATCGCCTGTCGAGTCTCGGTATCAATCCCGACTTTTCCCCGGTTCCCAGGCTACTGCAACTGTCAAACATTCAGCATTTGTGGACACCCATAAGGGCTAGAATTCCCCGTGATATTCATTTATTAAAGATTTTATCCCAACTGCATCCAACGCCAGCGGTGGCGGGCGTACCGAGAGACATTGCCCTACAGCAAATTCGCGGCTGCGAAAGCTGCGATCGCTCGTTGTATGCAGCGCCCCTCGGCTGGATAGATCGCACCGGCAACGGCGAATTTGCCGTGGGCATTCGATCGGCATTAATCGATGGCGATCGGGCTATACTTTATGCTGGTGCTGGTATTGTTGCCGGTTCGGAACCCGAAAAAGAACTAGCAGAAATTCAGCTCAAATTACAACCACTTTTAAATGCTTTAGTTTAGCAATATATTATAAAAATGATTGATTTTCGCAATACCAACACTCTCTGGTCTTCAATATTAGCAGAGACATTGCAACGACTGGGATTAACTACCGCCGTGATTTGTCCCGGTTCGCGATCGGCACCATTAACAATAGCCTTTGCTCAAAACAAAAAAATAGAAACTATTCCCATACTAGATGAACGTTCAGCCAGCTTTTTCGCATTAGGAATTGCCAAAAAATCCGGTTTTCCAACCGCACTAATTTGCACATCGGGAACCGCTGCAGCCAACTTTTATCCTGCGATAATAGAAGCCAGAGAAAGTCGAATTGCGCTGCTAATATTCACCGCCGATAGACCTCCAGAACTGCGGGACTGTCACGCCGGACAAGCGATCGACCAAGTGAAAATCTACGGCAATTATCCCAACTGGCAAGCTGAATTAGCGATACCTTCTGCGTCCAGAGGAATGCTAGACTATCTGCGGCAGACGATCGTGTATGCTTGGGAGCGATCGCAATTTCCAACACCAGGCCCCGTCCACCTCAACATCCCCTTTCGCGACCCACTTGTACCCGTTCCAGACATAGCTGTAGAAGTTTTAGAAACACAATTCAATCCCGAAGATTTCTTTGCAGGATTAGAACCAATTTTTGCAGGAGAAAGCTCTACCCCCCCCAGCCCCCCCTTGTTAAGGGGGGGAGAAGAAAGTACCATGCAACAGTGGCAAAAGTGCAGCAAAGGGATTATTATTGCAGGCGTTGCACAGCCTCAATTTGCCGAAAAATACTGTAGTGCGATCGCCCAAATTTCCAAATCCTTAAACTGGCCAGTTTTAGCAGAAGGACTATCTCCAGCTAGAAACTACGCCCAACTAAACCCCCATCTAATTTATACCTACGATTTAATCCTGCGAAACCGCGAACTAGCAGATAAATTAACCCCAGAAATCGCCATTCAAATCGGAGACTTACCCACAAGCAAAGAACTGCGAAACTGGCTAGACAAAACCCAACCAAAACGCTACATAATCGACCCCAGCCACCACAACTTCGATCCCCTACACGGCCAAACAATCCACCTGCGAACCTCCGTAGAGCATCTAGCCACTGCTATTTCCCCTCAAGTCCCCCCCCTTAGCAAGGGGGGGTTAGGGGGGGTTCTAACCACTGCTACCACTAATATCCCCCCTCAAATCCCCCCCCTAAACAAGGGCGAATCAACTCAAATCCCCCCCCTTAGCAAGGAGGAATCAACTCAAATCCCCCCCCTAAACAAGGACGAATCAACTCTTGTCCCCCCCCTTAACAAGGGGGGGTTAGGGGGGGTTCAAACCTCTCCCTCAAACGAATACCTCCAACTTTGGCGCAACACCGAAATCCAAGTCAGACAAACAATAGACCAAAAAATAGCAACAATTAACAACATAATCGAGCCCAAAGTTTCCTGGCTGCTTTCCCAAATTTTGCCGCCTGGAACACCGATATTTATTGCCAACAGTATGCCCGTCAGAGATGTAGAGTTTTTCTGGAAGCCAAACAACTTAGAAATAAAACCGTTTTTCAATCGCGGCGCTAACGGTATAGACGGCACATTATCAACAGCTTTGGGAGTTGCTCACCGCAATCTAAGCAGCATCCTGCTAACAGGCGATTTAACACTTTTGCACGATACAAACGGTTTTTTAATTAAAAATAAATTTGTCGGTCATCTGACAATATTATTAATTAATAACAACGGCGGCGGAATTTTTGAAATGTTGCCCGTTGCCAAATTTGACCCGCCCTTTGAAGAGTTTTTTGCCACGCCGCAGCAGATGAATTTTGCTCATTTGTGTGCAACTTATGGCGTGGAACACGAGGTAATTGAGGATTGGGAACAGTTCAAACAAAAATTAAATTTGCTGCCAAATAGCGGGATTCGCGTCTTAGAATTGCAAACAGACAGGCGATCGGATGCTAAATGGCGGCAAGATAATTTAGGTAAATTTGCCAAAGGTTCGTAGTAAGGACTTTTGTCAATAAGCCTTTCGCGGGCGGGCTCTTCGGCCCAACCCCTACACCCCACAAGCAGAAAATTCACTCTTTGTGGAACAGGCCCAAAAGCCTGTTCTTGGGAATGCTGCAATATCTCAGTTTAAACTGCTGGTTGAGCTAGCAGCGAATCTAACTCTCCTTCTGCATCGAGTTTGTGAATGTCATCGCAGCCGCCTACGTGTTGCTTATTAATGAAAATTTGGGGTACGCTGCGGCGTCCGTTAGCGCGATCGGCCATTGCCTTTCTAGCCGCTTCGTCGCCATCAATTTTGTATTCCGTAAAATTTACGCCTTTCCACCACAGCAAAGTTTTGGCGCGGATGCAGTAGGGACAGGTTTGCCAAGTATAGATTTCCACATTGGCTTTGATGCGATCGGGCTTGCGGCCCAAGATGGGATTGAGAAAATCAAGCATTTTCAGTACGGGGGTAAGGGTGGAACTCATTTAGAAATCATACCCAATGTATAAATTCCGCTGGTATGGGCGCATCTGCCAGAGGTGGGTTTTAAGCTGTCGGGCGATCGCATTGTGACCCAAATCACAATTTGACTCTACTCGGATCACTTGCTTTCACCCCTGACAATCACCTTCGCGGCCTCATTAATATCACCGATATTTTGAGGAAACCAGAAGATGATAAATATATCGAATTCAACCGCACTGCCATGAACCCCGTACAACTCCTCCCCGGCGCTATCTCTGAAATCCTCGCTTCTGTAACGGATACAGGCGTTTTGACTCTGGCCGATCGCTACGGTTTGATGGCCGCCACCTTCGACGACTCTCTGAATGACGAAGACAGAGGCTGTGTCAACCGCCTGCTGCGGGCGGTGCTCAGAGGCAGAGTCCAAGTAGTCAACGAACTTTCCGCAGCATTCTAATCGGGATTTGAAGTTTTGTTCTGAAGGCAAGGTGAGTCAGCGGTAGATGAAAATAGTGGAAACTCAGGCAGGAGTTGAAACAGCGGTAATTTGAATTCGATTTAAAGTTTTCTCCTCTAACTCAACAACGGTTTTTTTGTCAAAGCAGCCTTTACCGGCTGCTTTTTTTTTGATTTAATCGCGGGTTGTCAGAAACCGGGTTTTTACCAAAATACTGGATTCAAACCCTTAATCTCGGAAAAAACCCGGTTTCTTAAGTCTCTGTGTGTTTTTCGGTACTTCCAAGTCCTCTAATCGCGGATTTCGATGTTGTACTGGCGGCAGAGGGCGATCAGTTCTTGTTGGAAGCGATCGCGCACATTCTGGGGCGAGACAATCACGCAGTCTTTGCCGTACCGAAACACCTCTCGGAACAGCCAGAATCGGCTGGATACCCGCTTCACTACATGGCGCACGTCTCCCACCATTTCATTTGCCACATCGTCCTCCTCTTTGGCTTCATAGTTTCCAGCCAATCCCCTTAAAAAGTGTAAGTGTACTTCCAGATAGTCTATGGTTTCGCGCCAATTTTCACTGGCAGGTAGCAAGTTAACAATCTTGTCCAAACGCAAACACCGATTGTGAGCTAATTCCGGGATTTCTCTGGAGTCAGCATCGTCGCACCAGATTTCTAGGTACAGGCGCTTGTCGTAGAGGCGAATTTTGGCACTGCGGGCAGTAAATTCGCTCACTTTGTCTTTGCCGGACTGGTAAAACAGTCTGAACGGTTGGCGATCGTCAATCAGTTGATTGAGTCGAATCCGCCACGCTTCGGCAGTTTGGTTGACTTGTTCGAGCAACTTTTGCCGGAAAGGGGTTTCCAGATTGGCTTTGTCCAAAAGTAATGCCATGACGATCTGGGCGGCTTCGACTTCGCCAGAGTCGTTGAGGAATTTGACGGCTTTGTTCAAGGATTGTACCTGCACTGAATTGAGGGTAAAGGGTTCGCCCACTTCGATTTTTTGTTGGGCGATTGCGACCAGTAACCCAGACACACTGGGACTTTTGCCCCATAAGATACCGAGGCGAAGGGCGATCGCCTCTAGCTGTTCCTTGGTTCCGGTCGGAATTGAAAGTGTAATTGTCTCTTTTTTGCGGGGCATTAAACAAATTGTACTTGCACACTTGACAGATTGGGTTTTCAATGTAAATATAATTTTAGTGCAAGTACAAACATCCCAGAGATAACGAAGGCTATAAATTTCAGTCCTGGACGCATGGTAGTCAGAAACCGGGTTTTTTTACGAAAAGACGCGTTCTACCCGACAGTTCGAGTATAAAAACCCGGTTTCTTTGGTTTTATGCGTTCAGGACTGAATTTGAGAAACGTCGCCTGAGCCGGCAGTAGCACGAAACCGATTGTTGCTGAACGTCAATAATAGGGTGTAAGGCTATTTTGTCAGGGGATTGGAGGGAATTTTTCTCCTTCTACCCCTGTAAAGATAGAGTGCTAGAGACAATTTATTATGACTAGAAAAATTTATCTGTCCTAGTCGTCGAATTTGTTTACCCTACAAAAGTTAACCATGATCCAAATTTACCCAACGCTGACTGAACTTCAGGAAATTGCTTCACAACTTCCCGAACAAATTCCTTACCTCAACATGCTCGTTCTCTTTGGTTCTCGTGCCAGAGGTGATACTCACGCAAAAAGTGATTGGGATTTTGCCGCACTTTACGATGAAAAGCTTAGGGAAGAATATTGCCAAGACCGGGGATTTTCTTGGTTTGAAGTTCCAGGAATTTTGGGTCAAGTTTTTGGAATCAATAGTGATGAAATTGATGTTGTGGAATTACATCGCTGTTCGTCGCTAATTGCTCATTTTGTGGCGCGAGATGGAATTTTACTGTACGAAACAGAATTAGGTCAATTTGAAGCTTTTAAACAACAATATTTGATGACTAATGCAGAATTAGAAGTGCTGCGTCAGAATCTGCGACAAAAAATCGAGATTGCATTGCAAAGGAGGGGAGTATGAAGGAGATTGAGCCTGCGATCGTCTTAGCTAAGCTGGATTTTATGACAGACTATCTAGAGAGTTTAAGTTCTTTTGAGTCGATTACTTTAGAAGAATATCTTAGCGATCGGGGAAAGCAGTTAATTGTAGAACGATTGTTGCAACTGATCGTTCAAGTTGCAATTGATGTCAATCGATATTTGCTCAAGCGATTAGAAGTCCAGCAACCGAATAGTAACTTTGATGTTTTTATAGAAGTTAGCAACTGTGGCATTATAACAGCGGAGTTAGCTAGCATCTTATCTCAATCAGGTGTTTTGCGTAACCGTCTGGTACATCTGTATGACGAAATCGATCCTGTCAAAGTGCATCAAGCCATCGATATTGTATTGCAGAAATACCCGATTTATCAACGGCAAGTCTCTACTTATCTAGATTCTCTTCGAGACAATAATAGATCAGGAATAGATTAAAAATGGCAAATTATTCTATAACTCTTAAACCCGTGTACTCATGTCCCGCCCAAACGCTTCCATCAGGCATTACCTTACCTAGGGGCTGGGACGGACTCTCGCGGCATCAAGTCGAAACCTACGAAGCATTGAAAGACCCAACTATTGATGTTGTCTTCAATACAGCGATGACAGGGGACGGTAAAAGTTTAGCAGCTTTTCTGGCAGCCGTGACCAATCGCACGTACACTTTAGCAATGTACCCCACAAACGAACTGGCGCGCGATCAGGAAAAACAGGTAAGAGGCTACAAAGCACTGTTTAAACCGGAAAACGACCCGCAAATTTATCGTTTGAATGCAGCGATTCTTGAGGATTTTATTGCAACAAATAAACTTTCTTCAAAATTAGCAGGATTGTGCGATCGCGCGGACAACTCAGAGATTTTACTGACAAATCCCGATATATTCCACTACATCCACGATTTCCGCTATTTGCGGCGAAACAAAGAAGGTAAAGGAGATAACCCCGATCGCCTGTTTGCCAAGATTGACGACAACTACAAACTATTTATCTTTGACGAGTTCCACATTTTTTCATCTCCCCAAATTGCCAGCGTCATCAACGCCATCCTGCTAATTAAGCACACATTTCCAGGCAAAAAGTTTTTATTCCTCTCTGCTACACCGAACGATTTGTTAGAGGAGTTTTTATCCAAAGCTGGATTAAAGTATCGCATCATCAATCCAGTCAAGCAGGGAGGTTATCAGTTTTCAGCAGGTGACAACTGGCGGCAGATTAGTTATCCGATTAACTTGAGTTTTCCGCAAAAATTAGAGCCAAATCTGCGTTCCAGTTATAATTGGATTGTCGAAAATGCCGAAACAACAATTTTCAAATTTTTTCAAGATAATCCTGGGAGTAAAGGTGCAATTATCCTTAACTCGATCGCCGCTGTAAAAACCTTAGTCCCCAAATTCAAGGCAATTTTTGAACCGCTGGGATTGAAAGTCAGAGAAAATACTGGATTGACTGGCGAGACAGAGAAGTCTAAATCTGTTGAAGACGCGGATTTACTTTTGGGAACATCGACAATTGATGTGGGAGTTGATTTTCGGATTAATTTTTTGGTATTTGAAGCGGCGGATGCGGGGAATTTTATTCAGCGTTTCGGTAGGTTGGGGAGACATCCAGGCTTTGACATTTATCAAGCTTATGCTTTGCTACCCAACTTTATTATAGAAAGGCTGTTTGAGGCTGAAAATCACCCGCTGCAAGATGGCGAAACGCGCGATCGCATTAGTTTGTCCGACGCTATCCGCCAGCATTACGGCTATGTCAATGAGTTTAAGCAATATCCCAAACGCTGGGGAGGAATTCAGTCAGCTTGCGTGCATTTAGAGTTGGAAAAAAATTATCAGATGAAAACCAAGTATCCCGAAGCAGCGGATAATTTTGCAGCCGATATTGAGCAAGCTTTGGGAGTTACGATTAAACAGATGCGAGGGCAGCTTTTCCGCTGTATGGAAAAGGAGAAAAAGAAAATTATTGAGGAGGCTCGAAGTTTTCGGGGTATCAGCCAGCTAGATTGCGGCATTTATGACACGACTAATCCCGATGAGCCGGAAAAAGAACGGTTTAAAACTTACAATCTCCCCAGTTTGCTCAGTAACTTTCATTTTGATTTGATGACAAGCGCCGACTTTATGGAGAGAGCTAAAAAAGCTGGGTTAGCAGTCAGCCGCTTTGAGAAAGCTTTGTGTTATTTGAAATTGACTGGATATCGGGAATTGCGAGAAGATTGGCAGTTTTATTGCTCGCGAGACGATTTGGATGAGATTGCTAAATCCGGCAAGGTGCAAATCCTGAAAGGTTTGGAAGTGACAGGGGGAACTAACGAGATTAGCGGCAAATTATCTAATCGAGGTTTAGTGTGTTTTGTTTCCGATCGCGATCGCGCTACTTTGCGAGCCAAGTGTGGATTGCCCGTGCATTTCCAAGCCTATGCTTTGAGCGATCGATTTGATGGTAAAGCAAATTACACCATCGCGTTTGGGCGATCGGCACTGTTGCTGGAGACGCTGATTTGGCACTGGAAACCGCAGCAGGATGAAGGGTGGATCTGCTGAAAAGATTGAGGAGAAAGGGTTTTGCCCGACATCAGAAGGCGACAGTGTTTCAATCCCTGATAGGTATTTAGGTATTTCTACTAATGCAGCACTGAACTGCGCCCTTTGCTCCTTACTCAATAATACGCCATGTTGTTCCTGGCGACTAACCATAAGGCTACAGTAAGTCTTCATCAATAAGGCTACAGTAACTACTTGACATTCGCGAGGAGAGGATGGCACGATGAGAACAACCTCAACAGACTTCTTATGGATATTCATCTCAACGACAGCGATATCTCTCAGATGCCAGAACTGCTAAGGACTTCGTTTCTCGACTGGCTCCCCAAACGCCTAAATATCAATCCGTCACAGCCGCCTGATCGAACAGCCCTTCCCCAGCAGCCCAGTAAACCGGAGACACCACCGACTCAGTTAACTCTCGATTTGGCACTTGCCAGCCAGACTTCAGAGGAGAAAGCGGACAACTCCCATGTCAAGCTGACTCAGCTACTTGACGCGGGTATCACCAAGCGAGGAATGCCTGTGCGAGTCAAACTGAAGCGGGATGTTGCAAAAAAGTTAGGTCGGGACTATATCAATAGCCTGGAAATCTCCATGAAAGGAACCATTGTTTACGACGGACAAGATTTTGATAAACCGAGTCCCTTGGCAACAAAAATAAATCGCGGTTCAGCTAATGGCTGGGAGTACATCGAGGTTAAGAAGAATCACCAGTGGATTTGTTTAAATGAATTGCGCGAAACCTGGAGGAAGACCAATGACTAGAGATAATTTACTGTCCCGAATTTCGATCGATCCAAATATCTGTTTTGGAAAACCCTGCATTCGCGGCCACCGCATTTGGGTTTCCCTAATCCTTGACTACCTAGCTGGAGGCATGACTGTTGAGGAAATCCTAGAAGCATATCCAAGCATAGAAAGAGACGATATATTCGCTTGTATTGCTTACGGTGCCGAAGTAACGCGAGATTATTATACCGACATTCCATTAGGAAAAAAGGAGGAAGCAACTACGTGAAGTTAAAGCTAGATGAAAATGTCGATCTTCGCGTTGTTACCTTTTTACGTTTGGCAGGGCATGACGTAGAAACAGTACCAAACCAAGGTTTGACTTCAGCACCCGATGTGGAACTGATTAATGTTTGTCGTCAAGAGGAAAGATGTTTAGTTACTGCCGATCGCGGTTTTGGCAATCGGATGCGGTTTAATCCATCTGAATATGCGGGGATTGTTGTAATTCGGCTAACATCTCGTGCCAATTTTACAGAGTGGAGAGAAGCAATAGAAACGTTAATCCTCGGATTAGAGCAAGCAGAAGTTTTTGGGAAATTGTGGATTATTCGACAGGGTACGATTCAGGAATATCAACCCACTCAACCAGAGGAAACAGAATCATGAATGTAGATGAACTTTACCAATGGCTGCATTCTTCCGATGATGATGACAGTGAAACGCCTGCAAAATACCAACTTTTGACAGTTCGCTTATTTAAAGAAGCAATTCGAGAAACGGCAGGAAATCAGGGCGATCGCCTTTTAACATCTTTCGCCGAAAATGTCCTACCAAAACTGATTCAGCAGCTAGTTGGAGCCACAGCCAAAGGCGGTCAATTTACAGAAGATATGCGCGCAAAAGGCAACAATGTCGATCGCAGCAAACACGATCAATCCTTTACTTCTCATCTGCTTAACGGCTTATTCCCAACTTACCGAATTATCAAGAAACTCAAAACAGACACACCTGAAACTAATCCTGTTAAACGCAACTGCGGTGAAACAGAAACATCTTTGTTCGTAGCATCGTACATCCTGCACGACTTCGATAAGTTTCCCGATTATTGTAAATGGCTGAAAACTAACGATTTAGAGGGAAAATTTGCCAACCGAGACTGGCGAGACAAACCACCTCATAAAGACGAAGCCCCCAATTTTGGACGCGATTATGTTGCTCTCAAAATTCAACAACTTGGATTAGATAGTTTATTAGGCGAAAATTGGCGATCGCACATCGATGATCTCGTCTGGATGAGCAACAACGCCGGAGTCAAACATGATAGCGATCGCGGTCTGGAAATTCGCGGATTGCAGCCTAAACTCGATGGTAGAATCAGGGGAACTATAGCCAATTTAGTCAGACTCTCAGACTTATTCGCCTCAGTTATCAAACATCCCAGCGATGCCGAAGCTAACGGTTTATCTGAAGTTTTGACTTCCCTCAGCAACGGACAACTTAAATTTAGCTATCACTCCCTCTCAGACAATCGCGGAGTATTGACAAATATCATTAACAATGCTCTAATGGACGCTCATCCCAGCGAGTTTTATACGCCGCTGCTGTATTTGCCAGATGGTGCTGTTTATCTAGCTAAAACCGATGCACCGGCCATCGAAACTGCTGAAATTCCTAACCAAGTTATAGCCAAAATTCGCAACCTGTGTGCCGAGAGATTGAAAGACAAAACAACCGGATTTAGCCGAGATGGAAAAGGCTTTAAGTTTGGTGAATTCTATTGGCTGTTTTTTGATATAATCGAACTCATGGGAGTTAGCATCGACGCAGCTTGCAAACTCATTACCAGCACCAAAGCATCCTCTGCAAAAAAGCGCAGCGACAGCTTGCTAAGTTTCCAAAAAGATGGAGATTTACCCGGTGAATTGAATCTGGAATTTCCCGAAGATTATCGGATTGATAGGCTAGCAGAATTTGGGGATATCCTGTGTCGGGGCATTTGGAATAAATGGCAGGAACGCTTGAGTAATTCTCAGAAAGAATTGCCCAAAGCTAAACGGCAAAGCCCGCCGGAATTAGATTTGACTCAAAAACTTGCGGAACATTTAGGTTTATCCGACCAAATCCCCGCTTTAAAAGCAATTCAATCTCTCAAAAAAACAGGCGGCGTTCCTCTGGATTGGTATTACTTAGCTGCACAATATTTTGAACGAAATAAAGGACGAGATGAAGC
This sequence comes from Microcoleus sp. Z1_B2, assembly GCF_036700325.1. Taxonomy (NCBI): domain Bacteria; kingdom Bacillati; phylum Cyanobacteriota; class Cyanophyceae; order Oscillatoriales; family Microcoleaceae; genus Microcoleus; species Microcoleus sp. Z1_B2. The sequence continues at coordinate 35,219 of NZ_JAUBOQ010000003.1, read as the reverse complement.
TCAACTTCGTGCCGTTTTAACCGATATGGTTGAATGTGCCACCACTCTCATCAAACCCATTGCCGAAAAGTTTGAAATTCCCGACGGCTGGAACGATTTGCGGACTTATGTCAGCCGCATTGTTTCCTTACCGACGGGGGCAGTTGTCCAACCAGAAACCGATCCGTTTTTACTAGAATTGGCGCGGTACAGTGCAGCCAAAATCACAGGGAGAGGACGCGAAAATGTTTGTGCGATGTCGAGTTCGGCTTACACTGTGACGGAACAAATGGAAGCGGCGACTTTATTTACTCCCCAAGTTTACAGCAACCGCCAAATTTTGTTTAACGCGCAAGCTGCCAAGCGTCAGATTTGCTCAATTTGGTCTATCGAAATCATGCTGAGACAAATTTTGATGAATCAAACCAATGCCACAGGAGGAGACTTTGAAGGCCGCAAATACCGCTATCTCTATCTTTACCCCGCTTACTTCTTTACTCCAGAAACAAACAAGTTTCTTCAGAAAGCTTATAGTTGGATTGCTAGGACGAGATTTGATGCTGATATTCGCAAGCACTTAATTACTGACAAACAAATTGCCAATTTTACCCTTGACAAGTATCAACAGGTTGATTCATTATTGATTCAGGAGAATTTGCAAGCAGAAGACGATCGCACTTTCAAGATCAGCTATCCCGACAATCAACCGCTGACCTTTTTCTTCCTAGCATTGCCACCAGGAAAAGATGCCACAGATACGGAATCTTGGGTAATGCCAGCTTGGTTAGCCTTTGCTTTACCGCTAATCCTCGATGTCAAAACAGTGGCATCCGAGTCGCCAGTACCGCCATTCATTAGCGGTGCAGATTTTGAAAAAACCGTTGTGATTGATGGCGAACATCAAGCAATTCGTTCTCTGATTAATCAAGATGAATATCGCTTAGACGGCATTTTGCCTCCGCCATCAAATCCGCCTAAATTTTCACCGCTAAATGCTCTAAGTGCCGCTTACTGCATTCACTTAGAAGTTAACCGCAAAAAAGATGGCAATCCCGACTGGGGGAAATTGTCAGATTTAGCGCGAGATTTAGAAACCAGTCCTCTTTATGTCTTTCACTACCTGACCAAATGGCTGCGGAAACAAGACAAACTTGAGTCCGTACCCATTGCCAAAATCCGGTTGTATCGCGAATTTTATTACTACTTCAATTTCAAAGGAGATGACATGACTAAACTTGCAAAACTGACAGAACTTTACCGCCGTTTTTACCGAGCTAAAGCTAAAGGAAAACCACCAAAATCTAATGCAATTCTCAAGCCAATTGATGAAGGGGCTGATGTTATTTTAAAATTCAACAAAGATTTAGCAGACGATCCTGAATCTCTAACACAGCTTGTGGCAGCAAAAATTGCTAGTTTGATGAAAAAAGTCAATCGAAAAGAAGCAGAGGGAAAACGTACATTTACCTTGGTTGATGGTAAATGGAAACCTGCTTTAAGTGATGAAGAAGAACGGCAAGCAGTCTATGATTTTGCTAAATATTTTGTGGAGGTGATTTTTAATGGGAGTTTTAAGGGCGATCGCGCTCGTTTAGCAGGAACTCAACTCAATTTAATTCGGGATACTTGCGATTACCTTTATCGCTTGGAAGACGACAAAGAACGCAAGGAAAAGAAGCAGGATGAACCTGATGAACTTCCAGAAACAGAAACAGAATTAGCCTAAATTGTCCACATTTTTTCAATTACCTTGTACTGGAGAAACCAAACCATGAAATTCCTGAAAACCCTCGATTCTAAATTTTTCCACGATGAAATTCCCGCAAAACCGATGGGAAAATATGCTCATTTCATCACCATCCGAGTCACTGAATCTTATCCGCTATTTCAGACTGACGGCGAATTGAATAAAGCCAGAGTAACTGCTGGGATTGAAAAGAAAAATAACAACATAATCAGCCGTTTAGCAATGTTTAAGCGGAAACAGTCTACACCAGAACGTTTAACAGGACGCGAGTTGCTGCGAAATTACAAAATTGGCGACTGGGAAAAGTGCGACTACAACGTCGATTTCAGCAAAACTACTCCTGATTGTATTTTGTACGGTTTTGCGATCGGCGATTCGGGTTCTGAGAAATCCAAGGTAGTTGTAGACACTGCTTATTCCATCACTCCCTTCGACGATTCTCACCTCAATTTCACCCTCAATGCACCGTTTGAAAGTGGAACAATGAGCCGTCAGGGGGAAGTTACCAGCCGCATTAACAGTCAAGACCACATTTTGCCTCAAGTCTTTTTTCCCAGCATTGTAACGTTGAAAGACCCCACAGAAACAGGTTTTCTATACGTTTTCAACAACATTCTCCGAACGCGGCACTACGGGGCGCAAACTACCCGCACAGGTCGAGTTCGCAATGAATTAATCGGGGTAATTTTTGCTGATGGCGAGATTGTTAGCAATCTGCGGTGGACGCAAAAAATCTATGACTTGATGAGTGCTGCGGGCAAAATTAATCCCCCAGATCCTCTCAATGAAGATGATGTTTTGACTCATGCGAATCGAGCAATTTCTGAACTAATGGATGGAGAGTGTATCTCACACCGTGATTTTCTCGGTGAATCTTTTAATAGCCTTTTGGCAGAGGTTAAATCGATTTCCAGCGATGAAACTCAATTACAAGCAATGCTGACTCAAGCTAATACCGAATCAACAGCTTATGCTCAGAAACATATCTTAAAAAGTTCTGAAAAAGGCAAGAAAGGTAAAAAAGCAGTTGCACCTACGGAGTAAAAATCGTGGCTTTTATTTACCGCTGTCAAATCGAGTTGCACGATAGCCTTTATTTTGCAACTCGCGAGATAGGGAGACTTTACGAAACTGAGCCGATAATTCACAATTACGCGCTTTGTTACGCCCTCGGTTTGGTGGATAGCGAAATCTATTCCACCACCGTTTCTGAAGAAGATTCCTATCGCTATTTCTGTCCCGAACAAGTTCCTAAATACGAGCCGCATTTAACGGCGCTCAACCAACAGGGGATTTATGTTACTCCGGGGCGACCTATTTCTCACTCCTCTACTCTCAACACTTGGAAATATGCCAACAATAACTATCACGTTGAGATGGAGAAAACTCAGAAAAATATCCCTAGTTTTGGAAGAACAAAAGAAATTGCGCCGGAAAGCAAATTTGAGTTTTTCCTAATCTCAGAGAAGTTTCTGAAACTGGCAAAGTGGATACGGTTGGGAAAGTGGATGAGCAAAGCAGCCGTCGAAATTGTAGAACAGAAGGAAGTGAAGCGATCGCCCTCAGAAACAGACTTCATCTTTCCCTATCTTCTCAACCCTTTAGATGTGATGTTTTCCCATCAAGTGATTAGCTACGATGTGGTTAATATGCCTCCGGTTAGCCTCATCCAAAATGTCAAAATGCTAGGGCGATATTACGAGTTTGACAAACTCAAAATTCCGGCGTGTATGGAATACCGCTTTCGGGCCGATTAATAGGAGGCAGAGCCTCTAGAAATGCGTTCCCAGGTTCTACCTGGGAACGATAAAAATTAAACCAATTTTAAGCATTAACCATTAACCAAATATGCCGCACAGCCTAGTCCTCAACATCCTGCCCCTGGCCCCAATTCCCCCCGGATACCTCACCGGAAGACACCTGCACGCCCTCTTCCTCACCCTCGTGAGCTCCGTTGACAAACAACTCGGCGATCACCTCCACGATGCCGCCGCCCAAAAATCCTTCACTCTCAGCCCTTTGCAAACTAAAAAATGCCCTTTCAAAAAACACCATTTCCTCCAATGGGAACACACAGAACCGATTCCAGAACACACCCTCTGTTGGTGGCGGATTACTCTGCTTGATGACACTTTATTTGGTAAGTTAACTCAGCTTTGGCTGAATCTCAATCCCTCGAAGCCGTGGCATCTCGGACCCGCCGATTTGATGATTACTAAGATTCTCGGAACGCCCCAAGTAGATCAGCCTTGGGCTAATGCTTGCGATTACTCTCAATTGTACGATCGCGCTTCTGAAACTAATCGCTTAATTGCCTTCAGTTTTGCGACTCCTACTACCTTTCGACAGGGCAAATTTGATTCAGTGATTCCTACTAGAGACTGCGTTTTTAATAGTCTCCTCAGTCGCTGGAATAAGTACAGCCCGATCGCACTTCCCGATCTTTCCTTCGATGCACTTTTTTCGACATTTGTCAATATCCGCAGTGAAAAATTGACTAACTATCAAAGCGATTTTGTTGGCATGGTTGGGGAGGTTAGTTATCGGATTTTGGGAGATGTGGAGCCTTTAGTGATTAAGCAAATTAATGCTTTGGCTGATTTTGCTGTTTACTGCGGGGTGGGGAGGAAAACTCCGATGGGGATGGGAATGACTAGGCGAATAGTTGTTAAAAAAGTTCTTGATAACTGAACGTAAAACCCATAGTCCGCCAGGGGTTGAAACCCCTGCCTAATAGCTAAAGTCCTCTGAAGAGGACTGCAAGAATGAATGATTAAATTACTGCTTCAGTCGGTTTCAACCTTTGCGCTTACTGTTACCGATAAGCTCAAAATATCATCAATGATTAAATTACTGCTTCAGTCGGTTTCAACCGACTTTAGCTATGAGACAGGGGTTTCAACCCCTGGCGGAATGGGGCATCACTAATTAATTCCAATTACTAATTTCCTACAAACCATCAAAATTATGAACGATTCTGATTACATTTCGATCGCAACTCTCAACCAGTATTCTTACTGTCCTCACCGCTGCTGGCGAATGTCTTGTGCGGGAGAATTTACCGATAATCAGTATACCATTGAAGGGACGAGTTTGCACGATCGCGTTCACACGATGGGCGAGATTAACCGGGATGAAACTTGGCAGGTGCGGGCGATTTGGCTGAAATCCGAGCGCTACAAACTGATTGGTAAATCGGATTTGATTGAGTCGGCTGAGGGTGAGATTTACCCCGTGGAATACAAGCGGGGACGGAAGGGGGAATGGGATAATGATGAGTTGCAAGTTTGCGCCCAAGCGCTTTGTTTAGAGGAGATGACGGGGAAAACTATTGCGACTGGATATGTGTATTACGCGCAGTCGCATCAGCGGCAATTAGTCGAGATTTCTGAGGGTTTGAGACAGGATGCGATCGCCACCATCACCGCTATCCAATTTTTGCTGCAAACAGGCACAATGCCTAGACCTAATTATACCAAACGCTGTCAAGGTTGCAGCCTTTATCAGCAATGTTTGCCGCAAGCTGCTGATAAAGTCCTGCGCTATCAAGAAGCTAATTAATCCAAACTACAAATTTAGGAGTCAATCATGGGGACACTGTATATCAATCAAGATGATGTGTTTATTGGGAAAACAGATGAACGCCTCAATGTCAAGGCAAAAAATCAAATGTTACAGGATGTGCCTTTGATTCATTTAGATGGAGTGGTGATTTTGGGACGGGCGACTATTTCTCCGGCGGCGATCGCAGAATTGCTACAACGGAAAATTCCTCTGACTTTTATCACCGATACTGGTCACTATTTGGGTAAGCTAGAACCGGAATTAAGTAAAAACATTTTCGTTCGCAATGCTCAGTGGAAAGCGGCGGGGGAAACTCCCCAAGCTATTCATGTTGTCCGGGGTTTTATTCGGGGTAAATTGAAGAATTATCGCACCAGTTTATCTCAAACTCAGCGGGAACATTCCGAACTAAATTTAGCATCGGCAATTATGCAGATTTCCAATGCGATCGCCAAACTTGACAAAACTGACAATATTGACTCTTTGCGCGGGCACGAGGGGGCTGGTAGTGCCGCGTATTTCGGAGTTTTTAACCAATTAATTCGCGCGGAAGGCTTTGTGTTTCAACCGCGACACCGCCCTGCTACCGATCCGGTGAATTCTTTGATGAATTTTGCTTACACGCTGCTGCGTCACGACGTGCAAAGTGCGATTAATATTGTGGGATTTGACCCTTATTTAGGATACCTTCATATGCAGCGCTACGGCCGCGTGGGTTTAGCATTTGATTTGATGGAAGAGTTCCGCCCTTTGGTAGCAGACAGTATCATTTTGAATGCGATTAACCGCCGGATTCTGACGCCGAATGATTTTACTGTGGAACCGCTGAGTAATGTGGTGCGACTGTCGGAAACGGCACGGAAAGAGTTTCTGAAGTTGTATGAAAAGAAAAAGCAGTCTGAGTTTAAGCATCCTGTTTTGAAACGCAAGTGTACCTATCAAGAAGCTTTTGAAATTCAAGGGCGGCTGTTGGCGAAATATTTGATGGGCGAAATTGACAAATATCCACCTTTAGTTTTGTACTAGATATGCACATTCTGATTTCTTACGATATTTCGGAAGACAAGCGCCGGACAAAGATTCACAAAATGCTCAAGTCTTACGGGCAGTGGATGCAGTACAGTGTGTTTGAGTGTGCTGATTTGAGCGAGACTCAGTATGCAAAGTTGCGATCGCGCCTGAACAAAGTCATCAAACCCAACGAAGACAGTATTTTGTTTTTCCCGCTGTGCGCTTGCTGTCAGGGTAAAATCGAACGTATTGGTGGGGTAGTGCCTGCCGATCGCACAATATTTTTTGCTTAGTTTCCGTGAGTCGGTAGGTGTTAAAATAGGGGTATCAAATTTTTCGGCTCAAACTCATGTCCTGCAAGAGTTTGATGCCCCCAGTCTGAAAAAACCATTCACGGAAAGTCTGTAAGCTTTACAGGATAAGCTTTTGGAGGGAGTATGGAAATTTGGGTATTGACAAGCCGCAAGCTGGAATGGTACTTTTGTTTTAGATTCACGGAACTGCACCTTGAAAACCAAATACAGCAAGGCTTCTGGAACGGGCGGCCGAAAACAACCTAAAACCCTATCAGGGATTGAAACTCGCAGTTCCGCACTACCTTTTGCACCTCCTACAGCGCCGAAAACAACCTAAAACCCTATCAGGGATTGAAACCGTACACCACGCTTACCTGATAGCCGTCAATTTGAGCCGAAAACAACCTAAAACCCTATCAGGGATTGAAACAAAGCATATCCCCCGCCTCAAGAATTTCAAGTTATAGGAGAGCCGAAAACAACCTAAAACCCTATCAGGGATTGAAACTGCCGACTCTCAGGACTGGGAAGAATTTTTCACGCCGAAAACAACCTAAAACCCTATCAGGGATTGAAACGCCGAGCAATTAATCATGACTCACCAAGCCAAGCCGAAAACAACCTAAAACCCTATCAGGGATTGAAACTTAGGAGGACGGCTCTAACCCAGATGTCGAACTCTGGCGCCGAAAACAACCTAAAACCCTATCAGGGATTGAAACCCAGCTTCACACCAGCCAAGTACCCGTGCCTCGCACCATTTACGCCGAAAACAACCTAAAACCCTATCAGGGATTGAAACTCGGAGGATAGCAAAGTGAACGCATTTAGATTCAGCGCCGAAAACAACCTAAAACCCTATCAGGGATTGAAACCTTCTCTTTCTCTTCTCTTAAGAAATTGGCCGCAGGCCGAAAACAACCTAAAACCCTATCAGGGATTGAAACAATCTAGACAGCGAACCGTTGTATAAATTGTCGGGCCGAAAACAACCTAAAACCCTATCAGGGATTGAAACCCAGCAGTACAAAGCGACAGCGACAGCGACAGCGAGCCGAAAACAACCTAAAACCCTATCAGGGATTGAAACCCGCCTGGTACGGGAAGGGGCAAAGCTTAGGAATTGTGCGCCGAAAACAACCTAAAACCCTATCAGGGATTGAAACTTAGTCTGGCTGTTTGCGATCGTAGTGTAGTGGAGGGCCGAAAACAACCTAAAACCCTATCAGGGATTGAAACGCGCTTTTGAGAAAGAAAAATACCCCAGCACTCCAAGCCGAAAACAACCTAAAACCCTATCAGGGATTGAAACTGATATATGCCCGATCGATTAAGCAATACAAACTCGTTAGCCGAAAACAACCTAAAACCCTATCAGGGATTGAAACTACTTTCTCCAAAAATCTTACTTGTGCTGCACCAGTATGCCGAAAACAACCTAAAACCCTATCAGGGATTGAAACGTTTGGACAGCACCATTTTGTCTGAGGAAGTATTGCGCCGAAAACAACCTAAAACCCTATCAGGGATTGAAACGCAGGAATTGAACCTGATTTCAGCACAAGAAGTCGTGCCGAAAACAACCTAAAACCCTATCAGGGATTGAAACTTCGTGATACCGTGCTGCACCTATTGCTCCAACCATTGCCGAAAACAACCTAAAACCCTATCAGGGATTGAAACCTCAGTATCAGTCAGAAATTGTGAGGCCTCCTTAGCCGAAAACAACCTAAAACCCTATCAGGGATTGAAACCTGTGCTCGCTTCTGCGGTTGTCGGCTTCCGCTGCCGAAAACAACCTAAAACCCTATCAGGGATTGAAACTCAGAGATAAATTTAACTCCTGCTTCTTCTGATTTAGCCGAAAACAACCTAAAACCCTATCAGGGATTGAAACGCCCAGAATACGGTTACTCGAATTGAAAAGTGGCGCCGAAAACAACCTAAAACCCTATCAGGGATTGAAACTCTAGTTTCTAGTTGGTAGCTGCTGCCCCTGGTTGCCGAAAACAACCTAAAACCCTATCAGGGATTGAAACATCCCTAGTATCGAAACCTTCTTCCCATCCTTCCCACCGCCGAAAACAACCTAAAACCCTATCAGGGATTGAAACTCCTTATCATAGCATAATAACTAGGCAAATTACCTAGGCCGAAAACAACCTAAAACCCTATCAGGGATTGAAACCTGACAGCGGATGGTGTATCGGAAGATTTGCCAGGCCGAAAACAACCTAAAACCCTATCAGGGATTGAAACTGACCAATCCCGTCACATGGTGCAAGTTTGCGCTAGCCGAAAACAACCTAAAACCCTATCAGGGATTGAAACTCTAAGAACTCTCCATACTGGCAGCGCTTCTTAAATTGCCGAAAACAACCTAAAACCCTATCAGGGATTGAAACCCAGAATGCTGAATGTCGCCCAGAATGCAGTTACGCCGAAAACAACCTAAAACCCTATCAGGGATTGAAACCCACGGGATGATACTAATCGCAGCGCGCTCATTAGCAGCCGAAAACAACCTAAAACCCTATCAGGGATTGAAACAGATTTAGGACTGCCAGGACGAAAACCAATTTTTAGCCGAAAACAACCTAAAACCCTATCAGGGATTGAAACGTTAGCGGCGTGCTATGGGTTGACGACAGCAATGAAGCGCCGAAAACAACCTAAAACCCTATCAGGGATTGAAACTGCACTTCTGACGGCGGCTGCTTGGGCTGTATCACGCCGAAAACAACCTAAAACCCTATCAGGGATTGAAACTTGCCAGCCCTTGTAAGGCTCCCGCTGGCACTGAGCCGAAAACAACCTAAAACCCTATCAGGGATTGAAACACTCACGTAGCGCCAATAAGTGTTATTATTTTCTCCGCCGAAAACAACCTAAAACCCTATCAGGGATTGAAACTTACCTAGAACACTTAATCGCTTAGTTTTTTCTTCCGCCGAAAACAACCTAAAACCCTATCAGGGATTGAAACGAGTCGCGCCCTTCTTTCCGATAATTACCCCTCGCGCCGAAAACAACCTAAAACCCTATCAGGGATTGAAACACCCCTTGACAGGTGACGCACCACTAGCTATAGTAGGCCGAAAACAACCTAAAACCCTATCAGGGATTGAAACACAACCACCCGGTAGACGCCTCGGAAGGCGTTTCGGCGCCGAAAACAACCTAAAACCCTATCAGGGATTGAAACCTTGGAAGCTGCACCGCTGCCAGAGCCGCAAACTTTGAGCCGAAAACAACCTAAAACCCTATCAGGGATTGAAACGACAATTCTCTAATTATTTAACTAAAGTCAGATTGCCGAAAACAACCTAAAACCCTATCAGGGATTGAAACAAGAAACTTTCGACTTAGTTATAGCATTTATAGCGCCGAAAACAACCTAAAACCCTATCAGGGATTGAAACCAAACTGACCAACCCAAGCTGCTTCACCATTTCTGCCGAAAACAACCTAAAACCCTATCAGGGATTGAAACCTGTCAATAACTTTGACTCAACTTGCCCTTCTTTAGGCCGAAAACAACCTAAAACCCTATCAGGGATTGAAACTAGATTGCACCTTTCATAATGCTAGACAACCATGAGCCGAAAACAACCTAAAACCCTATCAGGGATTGAAACAGGCGGTGCAGGATACGTGATAGTGGCGACGATTGCGCCGAAAACAACCTAAAACCCTATCAGGGATTGAAACAAGAAAGAATAAGATTCAGAATCTAGCTCATGAGCCGAAAACAACCTAAAACCCTATCAGGGATTGAAACACTATGCTTTATTTTTCACTGCTTATGATTCTTTTATTGAGCCGAAAACAACCTAAAACCCTATCAGGGATTGAAACAGTCACAAATGAACCGATCGCGATACTTCCGCCGTTAGCCGAAAACAACCTAAAACCCTATCAGGGATTGAAACTAATCCCTGCTAGCGCCCGCCCTGCTCGGCGGGTGCCGAAAACAACCTAAAACCCTATCAGGGATTGAAACAAAATCCAAAAACTCAGCCAAGAAGATCCGACAGGCCGAAAACAACCTAAAACCCTATCAGGGATTGAAACTTTTATTTGTTTCCGGTGAATATCGCCAGACTCGCGCCGAAAACAACCTAAAACCCTATCAGGGATTGAAACCCGGCCCGATTGTGCGGGCGATCGAGCTGAATTGCCAAGCCGAAAACAACCTAAAACCCTATCAGGGATTGAAACTGGGGTGTTTGCTGCTGTACGCCAAAAGCGTCTCGCCGAAAACAACCTAAAACCCTATCAGGGATTGAAACTTGTCTGATAGTGCGCGCAAATAACCCATAACCGCCTCATGCCGAAAACAACCTAAAACCCTATCAGGGATTGAAACTGTTTGCCGCCAAACTTGAGGTATTCGTAAATCGCCGAAAACAACCTAAAACCCTATCAGGGATTGAAACCATAGTTTTAGCTAATTTGCTGGCGTATTTCCCGCCGAAAACAACCTAAAACCCTATCAGGGATTGAAACAGCGAAAAGTTTGAAGAAAATAAAATCAGCATTTATCGCCGAAAACAACCTAAAACCCTATCAGGGATTGAAACGCGAAATGCAACACCCTCTACTGCAAAGGAACAATCAGCCGAAAACAACCTAAAACCCTATCAGGGATTGAAACCTAATCTCTCTCCAATTAGTGAGACTAGGATCGCAGGCCGAAAACAACCTAAAACCCTATCAGGGATTGAAACTTGCCTCCTGAAATCCCTCAAATGCTTAGCAATAGGGCTATCTCGCCGAAAACAACCTAAAACCCTATCAGGGATTGAAACAAGATCCTTCCGGTATTCGATCAATATAGCTTCGCCGAAAACAACCTAAAACCCTATCAGGGATTGAAACTATAACTGCAACTGATATTCGTTTGGTTGGCTCTGAGCCGAAAACAACCTAAAACCCTATCAGGGATTGAAACGCGGCTGCTGGTGCTGGCTCGGCTGGCTCCTTTCGCCGAAAACAACCTAAAACCCTATCAGGGATTGAAACAGCAGTGCTCGCAGATTCACCGAATTCGCTCTGGCAGTAACTTGCAAGCCGAAAACAACCTAAAACCCTATCAGGGATTGAAACAAGTTGCTTGGGACACATTTCAAGCGGAGCTAATTAAGCCGAAAACAACCTAAAACCCTATCAGGGATTGAAACGCTAGCTTCTTGCTCTTTGCTGGCAACTCTACCCAGCCGAAAACAACCTAAAACCCTATCAGGGATTGAAACTTTCCTCTGGTAGCAGTAATGATTTATATGGGTAATGCCGAAAACAACCTAAAACCCTATCAGGGATTGAAACTCAGCTCTAAAGTTTTGTGGAGAACCCTAGGGTTCGGCAAAAGCCGAAAACAACCTAAAACCCTATCAGGGATTGAAACCGTGCATTGTTTTGCGGTTGCAGCGGGGGCAGAAGTGCCGAAAACAACCTAAAACCCTACCAGGGATTGAAACAGAAACAACGGAAACGATCGACGATTCCGGTGGAGCCGAAAACAACCTAAAACCCTACCAGGGATTGAAACTTTCGGAAGTATTCAGCAGTATTCAGCAGAGGAGGAGACAGGAGGAAAGAGGGTATTCTTCTCCTGACTCCTGACTCCTGACTCCTGACTCCTTCTTCGCCGGAAACAAATTTACTTCCAACACTTGCCACAGCACAGGTGGTGCTCATGGATAATCTCACATTTGATAAAAGTAGTCGGATTCAGGAATTGATTCAAACAGCACGGTGTAGACTATTATATTTACCGCCATACTCTCCAGAGTTTAACAAAATTGAACAAAAAAGAGTCTTGGCTAAAAAATCAAATTCGTAAACAGCTTGATGAGTTTGATTGCTTACATTTTCGCGACCCTTGGATGTCTTGCGCCTGGGAGCATAACACCAGCGGTTGCTAAATATGATTTCCCAGATTCTTCAGTTGACAAAACCTCAAAATTATGACCAATCAAACAACTTCTCCACTCCTACTCAGTCCCTTCAAAATCGGAGATTTACCCTTAAAAAACCGAGTAGTCATGGCACCCCTGACGAGAGCCAGAGCCGGTGAAGCGCGGATGCCCAACGCCTTGATGGCCAAGTATTACACTCAGCGAGCCTCCGCTGGTTTAATCATTACAGAAGCCACAGTGGTTTCTACTCAAGCTAATGGTTGGCTCAATACCCCCGGTATTTATTCAGACGAGCAAGGCGAGGCTTGGAAACAAATTGTGACTGCGGTTCATGCCCACCAAACGCCGATTTTCATGCAGCTTTGGCACACTGGGCGGGCTTCCCACAGCAGTTTTCATCAAAACAATCAATTGCCAGTTGCAGCGTCTGCCATCAAAATAAACGGAGAGGGCATTCATACACCTCTAGGCAAACAACCCTACGAAACTCCCCGTGCTCTAGAAACCGATGAAATATCCCTGGTTGTAGAAGATTATCGCAAGGCGGCGGAACGAGCTAAGATGGCAGGTTTTGACGGTGTAGAAATTCACGCGGCAAACGGCTATCTCATTGACACATTCCTGCAAACCAAAACCAATCACCGCACAGATTCCTATGGCGGCACAGTTGAAAACCGCTACCGTTTTCTTAAGGAAATTGTAGAGGCGATTATCACAGTATTTCCGGCAAACCGAGTGGGAGTTAGACTGTCTCCCAACGGTAATTTCAATGATATGGGTTCTCCCACTTATCGAGAAGATTTTCTGTATTTCGCGGAGCAGTTAAATGCCTATGATTTAGCTTACCTTCACTTGGTAGATGGTCTGGCTTTTGGCTTTCATGAATTGGGAACGCCGATGATGATAGGAGAGTTTCGCGATGTGTTTACAGGGCCGCTCATTGGCAACTGCGGATATACTCAAGAACAGGCTGAAACTGCCCTGAGCAGCAAACTTGCGGATTTAATTGCTTTTGGTCGGAATTTTATCAGCAATCCTGACTTGGTAGAGCGTTTTACTAATGGTTGGCCGCTCAATCCGCCTGCTGAAATGGGCGTCTGGTATTCTTTTGGGCCTGAAGGTTATATCGATTTCCCTACCTATCAGGAATCTCAAGCTATTTCTTAGTTGAGTTTTTAGGGGCGGGTTTATCAATAAATACCGAGTATGTGCATCATAGATACAGCATATTCCATGTATATGCGGTACACACAACCTTGTCGTAAGTAAGGTGCGGATCCACCAGTCAATCTGCAAGTTTCATTAAACATGAGCAGATCCGCACCCTACATAACAATGTACCAACAATAGAGCTTTATAGTGTACTTCACGAACCACCGAATATGCTGTAATTGTCAACCCGCCCCTAATATCATGTCCGGTCAATTAACCATGATTCCTGTAGGGGGCCGTGAGCCAAGATATTGAATAGAAACGGGAAAATCTGTAAACCCGCCCCGGTCTTTAATCGCGATCAATCGATTGGACATGATATAAAAGATGTATGGTTGATTTATCCAAATAAGAGGCGGAGTTGGACTCATATTTAATTTTCATCCCCCGTTGAAAACGAGTATTTATTATTTGTAAAAACACTTCTTATGGCTCCTGCCTCCCGTCTCCTGCCTCCTGCCCCCTGCCTCGCAGTCTCGGGCCTCCAATTTCTAGCTTGGCTGCAAAAGTTAGAGGTTCCCAGTTGAGATCGAGAACGTTTCCCCATATCCTAATAACCATAGGGTACTTCAAAACATCCAAGCTGCTAGCTCAGGGTTTGAGTGCCTGAAAAAAATCCATAGCGGAAGCGCTTTTAACAAGATGGCACAAAATCACAAATCAACGGTTATCATTACCGGCGCTTCCTCCGGCGTCGGTTTGTACGGCGCGAAAGCTCTCGCAGACAAGGGATGGCACGTAGTCATGGCCTGTCGGGACGTGCGGAAAGCCGGAGATGCCGCGCGAGAGTTGGGCATACCTGAAGGCAGTTTCTCCATCATGGAGATTGACTTGGGCGATTTGGAGAGCGTGCGTAGGTTTGCTCGCGCATTTAAGGCCAGCGGCAGGTCTCTGGACGCTTTGGTGTGCAACGCGGCCATTTATATGCCTTTGATTAAGGAACCGCTGCGGAGCCCGGAGGGTTATGAGTTGACGATGACTACCAATCACTTGGGTCATTTCCTGCTGTGCAACCTGATGATGGAAAATATGAAGCCTTCCTATTATTCCGATGCGAGAATCGTGATTTTGGGAACCGTGACTCACAATCCAGACGAGTTGGGCGGGAAGATTCCGCCGCGCCCGGATTTAGGCAAGTTTGAGGGTTTTGAAGCGGGTTTCAAAGATCCGATTTCGATGGTTGACGGCAAGAAGTTTGAACCCGTCAAGGCTTACAAAGATAGCAAAGTTTGCAACGTGCTGACGATGCGGGAATTGCACCGCCGCTTTCACGAATCCACGGGGATTACTTTCACTTCGCTGTATCCGGGATGCGTTGCGGATACGCCGCTTTTCCGCAACCACTATCCTTTGTTTCAGAAGCTGTTCCCGCTGTTTCAGAAGAATATCACCGGGGGTTACGTGTCGCAGGAGTTGGCGGGGGAAAGGCTGGCGATGGTGGTTGCCGATCCAGAATACAAGCAATCTGGGGCTTATTGGAGTTGGGGGAACCGCCAGAAAAAAGATGGTAAGTCTTTTGTACAGAAGGTTTCTCCCCAGGCCCGCGATGATGAAAAAGGCGAGCGGATGTGGGAGTTGAGCGCTAAGTTGGTGGGATTGACTGACGGGGCTCAAATGGGTGCTGCGGCTGGTGCGGGCCGGTCTGCATAATTCAAAGTTACAAACCCCCTTTATCGGGCTTGGCGGTTGAAACGGCGTCTACGCACAGGATGTGGGTAGACGCTGACTCAATAATAAAGGGGGTATTAAAGTCGGATTTGGTATGATGCACCAAAATCAAAGAAAGCGGGTTTTTTAGTGGCTCTGCGGGTTGTAACTCACATCTTGCACTATTCTTAAGAACAGGCAAGATGCCTGTTCCACAAAAGATGAATTTTATTGTGGAACAGGCATCTTGCCTGTTCATAAAAAGATTATTGAGAAGGGTGCCATATCTCAGTTGTAGCGCGTTTCTGGTTTACCCTGGCGTCCAGGACTATTCTGCTCTCTGCGTTAGCATGAAAGTGTAGGTTTTGCAACCAAAAAATTTGGTTTTTTTTACTGTTTACGATCGACTTACAGGATATTTTTTCGGATAATCACCCGATTGAAGCGTAAGTCTTGGGAAATGAACAGCCGTCGATCGACCTTTTGGTTTGTAGCAGTTGCGAAACTGTGGTCTGGGACGGCTGTTTCCTTTTTTGCTGTTAAGATTGATTTTTACTTGAGGGTGCTGACTTCCTGAAAATATTTTCCCCCACTTAAGCGAGATAATAATTATATCCTATGGCTGGTCCCTCACAAAAACTATTTTTACTCGCTGGAATTTTTGGGTTAGTTTTGTTGGCAAAACCAGCAAAAACCTCCGCTAGCACAGTTGAAATTTTGACCTCAAATGTTGAGGATTTGGCAGCAGTTAGCAGCGCAGGCGACACTAATCTTGACAGTCGCGAAGACTTAGCCACCGCTGACGACAAGACGCATTTACCCGCTGAATCAGAACACTCGGTGGCTGCGGAAACTCCCGACTTACCGCCGTCTGCGGCAAATTCAGTCGATGTGACATCTTACACCATTCTCAAGAACAGGCAAGATGCCTGTTCCACAACGAGTGAGTTTGATTGTGGGGTGGGCATCGTGCCCGCCGGTACAAGGCTGATTGACAAGGGTGCAACATCTCAGCCCGTTAGCGAAGCCCTCGGAGAGGATCGCACTTTCAGCACAAAAACTCAAGAAACCGAGCTTTTTAATTCAGATCAAAAGCTAGAAGAAAAGATTGACCGAAAAAAAACCGATTTGGGTATCGATCGACCTTTGCAACTCAGTCAACTGCCCAACCCAATTCAGCCCAGAGAGCCGGAATTACCTGCACCAACAGCACCGGAACCTCCCCCGCCATCTCCCCTCCAACCAACCCCGCTAACACCTGTTCCCGGCGATGATAGACCGGGGATTATGGGTACAATTAGGGTCGATCGCTTTGAATTTGAGGGCAACACAGCTTTTAGCGATCGCGAACTCGCAGAAGTTACGCAACAGTTTGCCGGCCGCGAAATCACCTTTGCCGAACTGATCGCAGCCGAAGCAGCCGTTACTCAAAAATATGTAGCCGCCGGATACATCAATTCCGGCGCTGTAATTCCCGCCAACCAAACCTTTCCGAGAGAAGGAGGTGTGGTGAAAATGCGGATTGTCGAAGGCGGATTAGATGAAATTGAGATTACTGGAAACAGGCGCTTAAATTCAAATTACGTGCGATCGCGCCTTGAACGCGCCACCAGACGGCCCCTCAACCGATCTCGCTTGCTGGAAGCCTTGCAAATGCTGCAACTCGACCCCTTAATTGGCAATATTTCCGCCGAATTGCAAGCCGGAAGCCGCCCGGAAAACAGCCGCTTAGAAGTGCGCGTCAAAGAAGCAGACAGCTTTAGCGCTGAAGTGTTCGCAGACAACAATCGATCGCCCAGCGTCGGCAGTTTTCGGCGCGGTGTTCGCATCAATCAAGCAAATTTGCTCGGTTTGGGCGACGGATTAGAGGTATCTTATGCTAACACCGACGGCAGCAATGAATTCAACGGCAGCTACACAGTCCCCGTCAACGCGCGCAACGGCACGATTGGGTTCGCGGCGAGTGCTGCTAGCACTAATATCATCGAGGAACCGTTCGATCGCGCCCAAATCGAGGGGAAATCGCGGACTTACGAGTTAACTTACCGCCAGCCGATTGTCGAAAAGCCCGATCGCACTTTGGCTTTGGGACTGAGTTTTTCGCGGCAAGAAAGCGATACATTCCTGTCGGGGGAACGATTTGCGCTTTCGGCGGGAGCAAACGATCGCGGTGAAACGCGGGTTTCGGCTGTGCGGTTTTTTCAAGAATACGTGCAGCGCAGTTCCAACCAAGTGTTCGCGGCGCGATCGCAATTCTCCCTCGGCACTAATCTGTTCGGCGCTACTGCGAACGATAGCGGCCCTGACAGCAGTTTTCTGGCGTGGCGCGGACAAGCCCAGTACGTGCGGCTGTTAGCGCCAGAAACCTTGCTGATTGTGCGTTCCGACATTCAATTAGCCGATCGCCCCCTGCTTTCCCTGGAACAAATTGGGATCGGTGGCGTTCAAAGCGTGCGCGGATACCGCCAAGATTTGCTGTTAACTGATAGCGGTGCGATCGCGTCTGCTGAAGTGCGAATTCCGGTTTGGCGTGTCCCGGAAGTCGAAGGATTGTTGCAAGTGGCTCCGTTTATCGATTTTGGGCTAGGGTGGAACCAGTCGGAGGAAAAGCCGAATCCTGAGTCGGATAAACTTCTGGGTGCGGGTTTGGGCTTAGTTTGGCAGATGGGCGATCGGTTGAATGTGCGTCTAGACTATGGTATTCCTTTGATTAATGCTCGATCGGGCGATCGAACTTTGCAGGAAAAAGGCTTATACTTTCGGATTAATTACTTTGCTTTCTAGCTAATTCTGTCGGCGATTAAAGTCGTCTAATCGCGACAGTCCTTAACCGAGGACTAAATATAGGTTAGCTAATATCAATTCCGGTTTCATTGGAATGATTAAACCGCAGAGGACACAGAGAACACAGAGTCCGAGAACAGAGAGATAAATAATTGCGATGCTACCGGATTTGATATAATTCCCTGCTCTCCTTCAATCTAAAATCTAAAATCTAGTTAACCAAAGAGGGCTTGTCTTATGGTTCAGACAAAAACTAAACTAACATTTGCAGATTTTCTCGAAAAGTACCCAGACGGATCGGGCATCTACGAACTTGTAAATGGAGAGATTGTCAAAGTGGAAGCAACCAGAGCTCATAAAAATGTGGCACGATTTCTTGTTAAGTCTTTCGACAGAGAAAGCGATCGCTTGGGGCTTGACTATATCGTTGACAAAGATATAGTGTTGAGAACTGTCACAGCTTCAGGACAAGAACAAGGCAGAAATCCTGATGTTGGCGTGGTTAAGGCATCAGTATGGAACAGTAATGTACGTGGCTACGGAGCTCTTACCGAACCTATCCAATTAGCAGTAGAAGTTACCTCAACTAACTGGGAAGACGACTATGTGGATAAGCTAGATGAGTATCAAAGGCTCGGCATTTATGAGTATTGGATTGTGGATTATTTAGCGATCGCTTCTAGGGCTTATCTAGGAAATCCCAAAATTCCCACAGTTTTCGTTTACTCGTTGGAAAATGGCAGTTATTTAGTTCAAAGTTTTACAGGTAATGAGCGCATTATGTCTAAAACTTTTCCCGAACTAGAAATCACAGTCGAGCAACTTGTACTCAGCAGCCAAATTCAAAACATTTAGAGAAACGAGATGAGATTACATTGATAAAATTTATCCTGGAAAGAGTGTTTTTATGCCTCCATTCCATTACTGTTTACTATTTTTACCATTCTCAAAAACAGGCAAGATGCCTGTTCCACAAATACTAGATTTTATTGTGGGGAGTAGGGGTTGGGCATTTTGGCCGCCCGTAAGTTATTCCCTACTGTTTGTTTTCTTATTGCTATTTCCCTCGAAAACCTTTGCCCAAATCATTCCCGATAATACCCAGGGCCCGGAAAGTTCGCGGACTGTTTCCGATACTATCAATAACATACCCTCAGATAGAATCACGGGCGGCGCAACTCGTGGCGTTAACCTCTTTCACAGTTTGCGCGAATTTAACATCCGTGAAGGGCGGGGAGCTTATTTTGACAATCCCAGCGGAATTGCCAACATCTTCACCCGCGTTACAGGTGGCAACCCTTCTAATATTTTAGGAACTATGGGAGTTTTAGGCAACAGTAACTTATTTTTAATTAACCCAAAAGGAATTATATTCGGGCCGAATGCGCGGTTAGATTTGCGCGGTTCGTTTATTGGTTCAACGGCTGACAGTATTGTGTTTAATAACGGCTTTGAATTCAGCAGCACAAACCCGCAAACATCCCCGCTGTTAACCGTTAATATTCCCGTTGGTTTAAGATTTAGAGACAATGCCGGTGCAATTGTCAACCAATCGACGGCTTTAGGAAAGGTAAACCTGCCAGCCTCTGCTGTGCCAATCCCAATTAGCGATCGAGTTGGTTTAGCAGTAGAACCAGGTCAAACTTTAGCACTGATTGGCGGCGACATCCAACTCCCAGGCGGCAATTTAACCGCCAGCGGCGGACAAATTTTACTCGGTAGCGCAGCGAGTCCAGGTTTAGTTAATTTTGCAATGACAGCGGGGGAAAAGGGAAATTTAACTTTAAATTATGACAATCTTCAAAACTTTGGCAATATTCAAATAGCCGATGGAACACTTATTAACACCAGCGGTATTGGGGGTGGCAGAGTAGAGTTAAAAGGTGGAAATGTCGCCCTTAGCGGTGCGCGGATTTATGCGCTGACTTTGGGAAATATTGATGGTAGAGGTATCGATATCAGCGCCCAAAATTTGCGAGTGCAAAACGGCACGCAATTTTCTACCCTGACTCTCGGAGATGGTGCAGGAGGTAATATCAACTTGCGCGCTGCTGATTCTGTAGAAATGAGCGGGCTGGGAGTTGATGGCTATCAACAAGTTGTAATTAAGTATCTGGTATCGGGAACCGCAGACCCCTTTGACCCGCTATTTGTGCTGTTTAATGCTAGTGCTGGTGCTGGTTCGGGGGGGAATATTACGATCGACACTGGCCGCCTGCTGTTCAACAATGGCGTAGTAGGTAGCGGTATCACTTTTGGCGGTGGAAGGGGCGGGAATTTAATCATTCGCGCCAATACTTTTGAGATGGTGGGTTCTGGAATTAACAACGGGACGGCTAAAGAAAGTACCGGTGCGGGAGGAAGTATTAGTGTTGATGTCAATCGATTAATTATGCGCGACGGTTCTCTTCTGGGTACCACCAGCTACAGCAGTGGCCCGTCGGGGAATATCAACATTAAAGCTGCTGAATCAGTAGAATTGTCTAACACCGGCCCGAGAACTGTTGTGTCAACTGGAATCAGCACGCTGAGTATCGGTTCTAACGGAAGGGCGGGGAATATTAACGTTGATACGAAGCGGTTGACTCTCTCTGATGGTTCTGCTTTTACTTTAGGAACGGGTGTTTTAATTGGCAGGTTTTTGTTTTCTCAGGAGGGCGGGCCTGCGGGAAATTTAACTGTTAGGGCTAGTGAATCAGTAGAAATTTCTGGTATTTCTCAAGTTTTGACCAGCGGAATTCAGAATGCTAGCGCGCTGACTTCTGGAACTTTGAGTTCGAGTCGGGGTGGGGATATTCGGATTGATACGCCCAGCCTGACTGTGCGGGATGGGGGGATAGTTTCTACGAGTTCTTTGGGCTCTGGAGATGTGGGGAATATTACTGTTAATGCCGATCGCATTTCAGTCAGCGGCAGCGGAAATAATGGTTTGTTTGTCAGTACAATTGATGCTTCCGTGGGCAAGATATTTGGTACTAATCCTAATGCTACAGCAAATGCCGGTTCGTTGAATCTGAATGCCGATCGACTAATTGTCAGAGATGGAGCTACAGTCACGGTACAGGCTACGGGAACCGGACGCGCTGGTAATATCAATATTGTCGCAAATTCGATCGCTCTTGATAACAAAGCGAGTATTGACGGTACGACTGTATCCGGTACTGGAGCAAATATTAACCTGCAAGCGCGAGACATCCAATTGCGCCGCAACAGCCAAATTACCACCGATGCAGGCACTTCTGACGGCGGCAATATCAACATCAACAGCAACATTCTTGTCGCCCTCCCGCAAGAAAACAGCGACATCACAGCCAACGCCCGCACAGCAGGCGGCGGCCGCGTCAATATCAATGTCCCCAATGTTTTCGGCTTTACAGCAGCGAGTCGCGAACAAGTCAGAAACAGATTGGGGATCAGTGACGCCGAATTTGCAGCGTTGCAAGTAAGTCCTACATCTCTGCTTAATAGCAGCGACATCGCCGCAATTTCCCAAAGTGGTGGCCCGGCGTTGCAAGGAGCCGTAACATTTAGTTCTGTTGGAGTTAATCCGGTTCAAGGTTTAGTGCAACTGCAGCAAAATGTGGTCAATCCGGCTGCGTTAATTGCGGCAAATCCCTGCATCCAAGGGGCCGACAACGAGTTTACTGTGACTGGTCGGGGGGGAGTGCCACCGAGTCCTAATGAAGTTCTCAGCAGCGCTCCCTCGCCGTTTCCGTGGGTGGAACCAGCGGTAGGTGAAAGTCAGCAAGTAGAAAGCCAAAGAACATTCATAGAAATTCGGCCAAGAGAAATTATGCCCGCTCAAGGTTGGGTAATGGACGATCGAGGACAAGTGACGCTGGTAGCCTATAATGCTGGTGGTGTTGCATCTCTTCGCAGTCCGAAACCGACGGGTGTTTGCGTACCTCAATAAGTAATCTTCACGTTTTAGCTAATCCCTCGCTATTTTTATAATATTAAATTAACCACACTTCAAAGATGCAGCGCCAATCTTCCTCCCTATTTTTTGTATTTTTACTGCTGTTTCCTTTCCCCGCCGTCGCTCAATTTGTCCCCGATAATAGCTTGGGAACAGAAAGTTCGCGCACAGTTCCCGACACGATTAATAACTTACCATCGGACAGAATAGAAGGCGGTGCAACTCGCGGAGTAAATTTATTTCATAGTTTCCAAGAATTTAACATCCGTGAAGGGCGGGGAGCATATTTTGCCCGTCCTAACGGGATTGCCAACATCTTCACCCGCGTTACTGGTAGCAACCCTTCTAATATTTTAGGAACTCTGGGAGTTTTGGGAAACAGTAACTTGTTTTTAATTAACCCCAAAGGGATTGTCTTTGGCCCCAATGCTCGGTTAGATTTGCGCGGCTCATTTATTGGATCTACTGGTAGCGGCGTTCTCTTTGATAATGGCTTTGAATTTAGTGCAGCTAATTCTAATGCAGTGCCATTGTTAGCGATTAATATTCCTGTGGGTTTAAGATTTAGAGAAAATCCCGGCACAATTGTTAACTCTTCCCAAGCAATCGGCCCCACACCAACCTTACCGCCCTTGCCCGTAGAAATTCCTGTTTCTAACAAACTTGGTTTAGCAGTAGACCCCGGCCAAACTTTAGCATTAATTGGCGGAGACATTCAAATCCCAGGTGGAATTTTAACAGCTTATACCGGACAAATATTACTGGGAAGTGTGAAAAGTCCAGGTTTAGTGCAATTTGAGCCAACAGCTTTAGGTCTGAATTTAAACTACGGAAATATTCAGAACTTCGGCAATATAGAAATGAACGGTGCATTTATAAACACCAGCGGATTAGGAGGTGGAAAAATTGACATCAGAGGTGGAAATGTTACCGTCAGTAGTTCGGGAATTTATGGACTGACATTGGGAAATATTGATGGTAGAGCGATTGACATCAATGCTCAAAACTTGCGAGTAGATAGAGGGTCACAAATTTTCACCCCGACAGTGGGAGATGGGAAGGGGAGCAATATCAACATCAACGCTACTGAGTCAGTAGAAATGATCGGGTTGGGAACTGAAGGCTATCAGCGGTTTTACAGCCAATTTCTGGCATCAGGAACGCTCAATCCTTTTGACCCGCAAATTGTTCTAATCACTGGTACTGTTGGCAAGGGAGCCGCCGGAGACATTAACATTGACACCGGACGGCTGCTGCTGCGCGATGGGGTAGTGGGCGGTACCGGCACCCTGGGTGCAGGAAATGGCGGAAATCTGAATATCCGTGCTCACACCGTTGATGTCGTCAGTTCTGCGATCAATAACGGCACAACGACGGAAAGTACCGGCTCTGGCGGCAGCATAACTGTTGACGCACAACGGTTAATCCTGCGCGATGGCTCCAATCTCGTCAGTATTAGCCGCAATGATGGAGCATCGGGGAATATCGCGATTAAAGCGAATGAATCTGTAGAATTGTCGGGGAGTCTCCCTGGAAATGGGGCACAAACTGTACTCGGCACGAACTCTTTCGATGGGAATGGGAAAGCCGGGGATATTACGATCGACACTAAGCGGCTGAGTGTTTCTAATGGAGCTGCAATTAGTTTATCGACTGGTGCGATTATTGGTGAAAACGTGTTTTCTACCAGTGGGGGGGCTGGAGGAAATTTAACTGTGAGAGCTTCAGAGTCTATAGAAGTGAGCGGCGTGTCTGGAGTTTTGGGGAGTGCGAGCTTCGCACCAAGTGCTCTGGCTACTCAAAGTACAAGCTCTGGTAGGGGTGGAGATATCCGCCTCTCTACGCCCATGCTCACTCTAAGAAATGGAGGTATTATTACTGCGGCTTCTTTGGGTGCAGCAGATGCGGGAGATATTACAATTGATGCCGATCGCACAGAAGTCCAAGGCAGTGGGAATAGCGGTCAGTTCAGCAGTAGAATTGAGGCTTCGGCTGGCCGGGCGCTGAATTTTGTCAATCCCAATGCTACGGCAAATGCGGGTTCGTTGAATCTGAATGCCGATCGATTGATTCTCCGGGATAGTGCAGTGGTTAATGTTCAGTCTTTAGGCACGGGAAGGGCTGGCAATATTAACATTGTAGCTAACTCAATTGCCTTGGATAATAAAGCTAGTATTGACGGTACAACTGACGCAGGCGGTGGTGGAAATATTAATATCAGGGCGCAAGATGTCCAGTTGCGGGGCGGTAGCAGAATTACAACAGATGCAGGTATTTCTGAGGGCGGTAATATCAGAATTGACAGCGATATTTTGGTAGCTTTACCGCGAGAGAATAGTGATATTACTGCTAATGCTCGCACAGCTAGGGGCGGTCAAGTTACGGTAAATGTACCAAATATATTTGGTTTGACAGCAATTAACCGCGAACAAGCTATAAGTAGTTTAGGACTGACTGATGCTGAATTTGCGGCCTTACAAGTAAATCCAACTTCTCTAATTTCTACCAGCGACATCGCCGCGATTTCCCAAAGTGGTGGCCCGGCGTTGCAAGGAGCCGTAACATTTAGTTCTGTTGGAGTTGATCCTGTTCAAGGTTTAGTGGAACTGCCGCAAAATGTGGCCAATCCGGCTGCGTTAATTGCCGCAAATCCCTGCACGCAAGGGGCCGAGAGCGCATTTACAGTCACTGGAAAAGGAGGAGTGCCACCCAGTCCCAATGATGTTCTCAGCAGCAATTATAGCCAGTTTAATTGGGTGGAACCAGCGGTAGGTGTAAGTCAGCAAGTAGAAAGCCAAAGACCATCCATAGAAATGCGGCCAACAGAAATTATTCCCGCTCAAGGTTGGGTAATAGATGAGCAAGGAAAAGTAACGCTGGTAGCGTATAATTCAAGTAATGGTGCATCTCTTCGCAGTCCGAAACGGACGGGTGTTTGCGTACCTCAATAGGTACTCTTCAGTTTTTAGCTAACCCGTCGGTATTTTCCTAAGAGTAAATTAACAGGAATTAAAAGATGCCCCGCCAATCTTCCGCCCTATTTTTTGCATTTTTACTGCTGTTTCCTATCCCCGCCGTCGCCCAAATTGTCCCCGATAGCAGCTTGGGTGCAGAAAGTTCGCGCACAGTTCCCGACACGATTAATAACTTACCCTCAGATAGAATAGAAGGCGGTGCAACTCGCGGCGTTAACCTATTTCACAGTTTACGCGAATTTAACATCCGTGAGGGGCGGGGAGCATATTTTGCCAATCCCAGCGGAATTGCCAACATCTTCACCCGCGTTACTGGTGGCAACCCTTCTAATATTTTAGGAACTCTGGGAGTTTTGGGAAACGGCAATTTATTCTTAATTAACCCCAAAGGGATTGTCTTTGGCCCCAATGCTCGGTTAGATTTGCGAGGCTCATTTATCGGTTCTACTGGTAGCGGCGTTCTCTTTGATAATGGGTTTGAATTTAGTGCAGCTAATTCTAATGCAGTGCCATTGTTAGCGATTAATATTCCTGTGGGTTTAAGCTTTAGAGAAAATCCTGGCACAATTGTCAACTCTTCCAGTGTTACCCAAGTTATTGAAGGCACAACAATCCCCGTAGGTTTAGCAGTTCCTCCCGGTCAAACCTTAGCAATGGTGGGAGGAGATTTAATTTTTAACAATGGTTTTGCCAGCGCTTTTAGTGGCAACATTCAATTAGGAAGTGTGGCAAGTCCGGGTGTAGTAAGCTTTAGCATCACGCCCATAGGATTAGGTTTAGATTATACAAATGTTGCCAATTTTGGCAACATTGAATTATCAGGTTTATCGGCGGTGACAGCTAGCGGGCCAGGGGGAGGCGCGATCGCACTCCGGGGAGGAAATGTGACATTGCGCGATCGATCGAGCCTAGTCTCCGATACCTTGGGAAGCATTGACGGCCGCGGCATCAATATCGAAGCAGTGCGCTTTAGCCTATTAGATCGAGCCTTTGTCGGCTCCACCACTACCGGAAGCGGAGCCGGAGGCCCGATCGATGTCCGAACCGCCGAGAATATAGAACTCAAGGGAATAGGATTTGAGAACTTTCGGCGACGGATTCTCGAGCCGGGTGCAGCACAAGAGCCGCCAGATGTCGCCTCCCGCGAAAGCAGCATCATTACCGGAACCCTCGGTGCCGGCAGAGCCGGGGATATCGCGCTCGACACCAAACGATTAACTATCCGAGACGGATCGGCAATACTCAACCCTACACTCGGTACCGGAGACGGCTCTGGTGTGACAATTAGAGCCTCTGAATCGGTAGAAATCAACGCCTCCGGGCTGTTCACCACAACTTTTAACAGCGGAAATGCAGGCAGTATCGCTATCGAAACCGGTCAACTGAGTGTCAGCGACGGAGCCATTATCTCGCCCTCGACTTTTGGTGCCGGGAACAGCGGAAATCTGAGCGTGAGAGCTTCTGACTCGGTAATAGTAGCGAGAGAGCGATCGGATAGCCCCCTGAGTACGGCTCTAGCCGCTAACAGTATTGGCGGCACGGGAAGGGCAGGAAACATTGAAATTAACACCCGCTCCCTGCGCGTCGAAGCAGGGGCTAGCATCACTTCTTCGAGCGGGGTGAGAACTGCAGAGCAGGTGATTCCTGCGGGGGGGCCCGGCGGCAACATCACCGTCAACGCTTCAGACTCGGTGGAAGTGATCGGCACCGCACCGGGCGAAATTCCTTCCCGAAGTCTAATCGCTGCGGGAACGGCTGGGGGCGGCAAAGGCGGTGATGTGACGTTGAATGCCAGACGGTTGATTGTCCGAGACGGAGGAGCTATCGGAGCCTCAACTTTGGGTGAGGGACAAGGGGGAAATGTGACTGTCGCTGCTTCGGAATCGATGGAAATAGCCGGAACTACCAGAGACGGGATCTTTCCCAGCAGCATCGGCACAGCTTCGGGAGATTTGCTGTACCAGACTTTGTTGGGGCTGCAACCTCCATCTGGTGCGGCGGGAAGCTTGAGCATTGCGGCGGGCCGGTTGAGTGTCCGAGACGGCGCAGCGGTTAGCGTCCAGAGTTATGGAACGGGGGAGGCTGGCAGCATCAATGTTGTCGCAGATTCGATCGCCCTCACCACCAAAGGCAGCATTGACGGCACGACTGTATCGGGTATCGGGGCTAATATTAACTTGCGATCGCGCGACATCCAATTGCGCCGGGGGAGCCGCATCACCACTGATGCGGGCGCTGCCGACGGCGGCAATATCAACATTAAAAGCGATATTCTGGTTACTCTTCCCAACGAAAATAGCGATATTACGGCTAATGCGCGATCGGCCCAAGGTGGGCGGGTTAATATTAATGTCCCCAATGTTTTCGGGTTTACATCAGTCACTCGCGAACAGGTTCGAGCGACTTTGGGATTAACAGATGCTCAATTTGCAGCGTTGCAAGTAAGTCCGACTTCTCTAAATCCTACCAGTGATATTGCGGCGATTTCCCAAAGTAGCGGCCCGGCTTTGCAAGGTACTGTAACATTTAGTGCTTCTGGAGTGAATCCGGCTCAAGGTTTAGTGGAACTGCCGCAAAATGTGGTCGATTCGGCTGCGTTAATTGCGGCAAATCCCTGCACGCAAGAGGCCGAGAGCGCATTTACCGTCACTGGGAAAGGAGGAGTGCCACCCAGTCCCAATGATGCCCTCAGCAGCAATTCTAGCCAGTTTAATTGGGTGGAAGAGGCAGGAAGTTCGGCAACGAATGTAGAGGGTTTAACCGATGTAACCGATCGAGGGAAGAAGAAGGAAGAAGGAGAAATCCCCGATCGCGAAGTTGTGCCGGCGCAAGGTTGGGTGGTGAATGCTCAAGGAGAAGTTATGCTTGTTGGATATAATCCGGGTAATGCTGCTGACTCTCGCAATCCTCGACCTAGTTCTGTTTGTGTGCCGCGTTGAAATTAGGTTTTTTTTACCGCAGATGTAGGCGGATTAACGCGGATTAACGCAGATCAAAAATAAGATGTATTTGGGTTAATCAGTAGGTGTGTCTGCGCTTGTAATTTTATTTTCTAACTATGAAGTTTACCCGATCGCTCCGACAAGTAATTCTGTTATTTGTGATTTCCTGTCTGCTAGCAATTGCGATTCCTCCTGGAATTGCTCAGGTTAATCCACCACCAGCGGTGCAGCTTGTTCGACAAGCTCGAACTCTGTACCAAGAGGAACGTTTTTCGGAAGCTGTACCTTTGTTGCAGCAAGCGGCGGCGCAGTTTGAGGCAAAAGGCGAAAATCTCGATCGCGCCACAGCTTTGAGCAATTTAGCTGCAACCTACGGGCAGTTGGCGCTTTGGGAAGAAGCAGAAAAAGCTGTAAATTCGAGTTTGTCGGCTGTGCGAACCCAAGCCAAAACTCCCGAACAGCAGCGGATTTTAGCTGAAACTCTCAACATTCAAGGACAGTTGCAACTTGAACGCGGGCAGACTCAAGATGCGATCGAGATTTGGACGCAAGCTGCTAAAATTTTCGAGCAAATTGATAGAAAGAACCAACTTTTTCAAGTTCAAATTAATCAAAGTCGGGCTTGGGAAATTCTCGGACTTTACCCCAGGGCTTGCAAAATGATGTTAGCTTCTTTCAAGCTGGAAAACCAAACTTGCGAAGTTTCCGCAGCGGGTTTGGAAACTTTGAAAAATGAATCTGTTTCTCTCGAACAAGTCCGGGCAATTCATGCTTTAGGGCGGGTATTGCGGGTTTTGGGACAACTGGAACGATCGCAGGATGTGCTGTCACTTGGACTCGAAGCAGCCCAAAAATTAGGTAGCCGGCCAGAGGAGGCTGCAATTTATCTTAATCTGGGCAATACGGTACGGGCTAAAAGCAATAAACCGGGTTTGACACCAGAACAGCGGGCGGATTGGGAACGCTTTGCCCTAGAGTATTATGGTCGATCGATCCAGGCGATGCCGGATCGATCGCCCCTACAAATTCAGGCAAAGTTAAATCAATTGAGTTTGTTAGTCGATCGCCAAGATTGGTCGGAAGCAGAGGCTTTGTGGCGTTCTCTCGAATCTCAAACCGATCAATTTGGCTCGAATCGCGCCGGACTTTACGCTCAAATTAATTTAGCTCAAAGCTTGATGAAATTAGCTCAGTCGCCTGCGAAAACTTTGAGTTTAAGCGATATTGACACAATGCTCGATCGCTCTGTCGAAGGAGCAAACAGTTTGGGCGATCGACGAATACAAGCTTATATTCTGGCAGCAAAAGGCAAACTATCGGAAATCCAACAGCAGTATCAGAAAGCAGAAAATCTCACAACCGAGGCTTTGAGTTTAGCACCGGCTTTTCAAT
Source organism: Microcoleus sp. Z1_B2 (assembly GCF_036700325.1). Taxonomy (NCBI): domain Bacteria; kingdom Bacillati; phylum Cyanobacteriota; class Cyanophyceae; order Oscillatoriales; family Microcoleaceae; genus Microcoleus; species Microcoleus sp. Z1_B2. Next base: position 5,830 of record NZ_JAUBOQ010000003.1, on the reverse strand, counting down.
CTCCCGATATTGCTTACCAATTGTTTTGGCAACTGGGACGGATTCGGAAAGCTCAAGGAAATACAGAAGGGGCGATCGTTCAATATACTCAAGCTGTCAATATATTGTCTTCTCTGCGGGGCGATTTGGTAACAGTCAATCCCGAAGTGCAATTTTCGTTTCGGGAAAGTGCCGAACCGGTTTATCGGGAATTAGTCGGGCTGCTTTTGCAAGAGGAATCTCCCAGCCAACCTAAATTGAAACTGGCGCGCCAAACTGTGGAATCTTTGCAGTTGGCGGAATTGGACAACTTTTTTCGGGATGCTTGCGCTGATGCTAAACCAAAGTCGATCGAGGAAATCGATCCGACTGCGGCGGTGATTTATCCGATTATTTTGAGCGATCGTTTGGAGGTAATTTTGTCAATTCCCGGCAAACCCCTGCGCCGCTACGCTACGAAGAAGTCTCAAGCTGAGTTGGAAACTGCCTTCAGACAAGCCAAAAATCTCATCAGGCCTGCTGCTTTCCCCCGCAACAGGAGGCAACCCGTTGAACAGGTTTATGACTGGTTAATCCGCCCCGCAGAGGCGGATTTGACTGCCGCCGGGATTAAAACCCTGGTATTTGTGCTCGACGGTTATTTGCGAAATCTGCCGATGGCGGTGCTGCACGACGGTGAAAAGTTTTTGGTAGAAAAATACAGCATTGCTTTGGCGCCGGGATTGCAATTGCTGGCACCGAAACCGCTGAACAAAGTCAAGTTAAAAGTGCTCACCGCTGGCCTCTCGGAACCGCGTCAAGGCTTCTCGGCTTTGCCGGGGGTGAAGGAGGAAGTTCAGCAAATTGCAGCCGAGATGCCGGCGAGTTCGCTGCTGAATGAAGATTTTGTCAGCGGGCGATTGCACGATCGAATTAAAGCAGTATCTTACCCGATCGTCCATTTGGCAACTCACGGTCAGTTTAGCTCGAATGCAGCGGATACTTTTATTGTGACTTGGGATCAGAAAGTGAATGTTAAGGAGTTCGATCGACTGCTGCGAGCCCGCACTGGGGAGAGACAACAGCCGATCGAACTTTTGGTTTTGAGTGCTTGCGAAACTGCTTCGGGCGATAACCGCGCGGCTTTGGGTTTGGCGGGGGCGGCAATTCGATCGGGTGCGCGCAGCACCGCCGCCACCCTTTGGCAAGTCAACGACGAATCTACAGCTATCTTTATGACTGAGTTTTACAAGCAACTGGCTTCTTCTAAAACCAGCAAAGCTGAAGCCCTCCGCAACGCTCAATTAACGCTGTTGCAAAACCCACAGTATCAGAATCCGTATTTCTGGGCACCTTTCGTGCTAGTGGGGAATTGGCAATGATTTAAGATGGGGCATCGGGCATGGGGCATCGGGCATGGGGCATCTGACAATTTTAGATTTTAGATTTTAGATTTTAGATTGCTCAGGGCATTGGGCATCGGCGGGCGGTGGACAACAGTCAACAGTCAACAGTCAACTGACAATTGACAACTGACAATTGACAACTGACTCAAATGCAGTTGGTTTTTTGTTAAAGTTTGTAAACTGTTAAGAGTGCTTTTTGCATCTAATATTTTTTCGAGGAGTCCCATGAAGCAACTTTTGATTGCTGAGCGCTTTTGCTTAATTGCCCACGTCTTGTCAATGGCTTTTGGATTGGCAGGGTTGCTGCTGATTTTACCCCGTCCCGAATTGGTGATGAGTTTGCCACCAGCAGGGCAAACGCTATTCCAGTGGGGGATGGCTGGGGGTGGAGTAGTTTATATCATCTTTGGTGCTGCAGCGGTTGCTCTCTATGCCTTGCGGACGTTGGGTTGGGGTGCAACTCTGGCTTTTTTACTGCCTTCTGTGTTTTTGTCCTTGAGTAGCGAGTTGCTGGGAACGAGTACGGGTTTTCCCTTCGGCCACTACCACTATTTGAGCGGTTTGGGCTACAAAATTGCAGGGCTGGTTCCGTTTACCATTCCCCTCTCGTGGTTTTATCTGGGACTGGTTTCCTATGTAATTGCTCGCGCTGGAGTAGCTGGTGGTAAAGGTGAACTCAACTGGGTGCGCCAAATAGGGGCGATCGCCCTTGGTGCTTTGCTGCTAACAGCTTGGGATTTTGTACTAGATCCGGCGATGAGTCAAACTGCTGTGCCTTTTTGGGAGTTTGAGGAACTTGGGGCTTTCTTTGGGATGCCTTACCGCAATTTGGCTGGCTGGATGGGTACGGGGGCGCTATTTATGTCTGTAGCAGCTTTCTTGTGGAGAAAAACACCGATTAAATTAGAGCGATCGGAATTGGGTTTGCCCTTAATTGTTTATTTGGTAAACTTTGCTTTCGGAGCAATTATCACTGTAGTTTCCTTGGATTCTCGGTTCTGGTTCCCGACATCGCTAGCGGTGCTTCTGGGTGTAGTTCCGGCGATCGCGTTAAGCTGGATCGCTAAACCCGCAACAGGTGACGTAACCGAAACAATGCCGTCTTTGGAGACATCTGTTATCACGGCCCAAATTCCACCTGAGCCCGTGGGCGTTTTGCGTAAGTGAGTTGCTAGTGAGCAACCCCGGCTGATTTAGCAAAAATTTACACTAAATTTTGAGCTAGTTTAAAAACCCGGTTTCTACAAGAAACCGGGTTTTTCAATGGCGATTTTTTCATTCCCAATTCCTGTAATATGTTTGAGGTCAAAATTTTATTAAATTTTTAAATTGACACCAACCGTAATTCCCAATTCTTCAATTGAAAATCTAAAATCTAAAATCTAAAATCTAAAATCCCATGATCGCCCCTCACCTGTTCTCCCAACCGCTGACAAGTATCATCGCTGTCGCACTCTTGCTGCTGCAATTGCCCGCTGCAGCCCTTCTGATGTCGCGTTTGATTAAAGGCCCATCGCGCATCCCGCCCCTGGAACCGGATTCGCCGACGCTGGATTTGTTGGGTAGTTGTACTGCGGTAGTACCGACTTTGAACGAAGCCGATCGCATTTCGCCTTGTTTGGAAGGATTAAGTCGCCAAAGTTACGAACTCCGAGAAGCGATCGTGGTTGACAGCTATTCGGTAGACGGAACCGGAGATTTAGTCAAAGCAGCAGCACAAAAAGACCCCCGGTTTCGCTTGATTAACGACGATCCGCTGCCGGCGGGTTGGGTAGGGCGTCCGTGGGCGCTGAATGCGGGTTTTTTGGCAAGTTCCGAGAAGTGCGAGTGGATTTTGGGGATAGATGCGGATACTGTGCCGCATCCGGGTTTGATTGCGAGTTTGCTCAAAACAGCGAAAGCTGGAAATTACGATTTGATTTCGCTGTCGCCCCAGTTTATCCTCAAGTATCCAGGGGAGTTGTGGCTGCAACCGGCTTTGTTAATGACTTTGGTTTATCGGTTCGGGCCGACGGGGACTGGCGGGGATGTGCCGGAACGGGTGATGGCGAACGGTCAGTGTTTTCTCTGTAAGCGCGAGGTTTTGGTGGCATTGGGGGGCTATGAGGTCGCGAGGGGTTCTTTTTGCGATGATGTGACTCTGGCTCGCTATGCGGCTGCTAAGGGCTTTAAGGTGGGCTTTTTGGATGGGGCTAAGGTGTTGAAGGTGCGGATGTATGAGGGGGCGATCGAGACTTGGAATGAATGGGGTCGATCGCTCGATTTGAAAGATGCTGCTTCTGGCGGTCAAATTTGGGGCGATTTGTGGCTGTTGCTGGCGGTTCAAGGTTTGCCGGTGCCGATTGTGTTGTGCTATTTGCTGTTTGGTTCGCTGCCGCCGGTTGGTGTATTTCCGCACTTTTGGCTGTTGGGATTGAATGTATTTTTGGTTGCAGTGCGATCGGCTTTGTGTTTGGCGATCGCACCTTCCTACGATACAACTGGCGCATCGGGTAAATGGCTGTTTTGGCTGTCACCTTTAGCCGATCCGCTGGCGTTTTTGCGTATTCTCATTTCTGCTTTTAATCAGCCTACTCAGTGGCGCGGCAGAAAGTATGAATAATCGTTAAATTTTTGCTACAGCTTTTAAAATTGGTAGAAGTGCGATCGCCCTTTTGGATCGAATGGGCGATCGTACTTTTCTTGATTTCCTAAATCAACCGGAAATTAGCGGATGTAATCGAATTGGCACTCACTCCAATCATCACACCTAACTCCTCTCCTGTCAAGACATTTTTGATGAGAGTTCCCTGAGTATTTTGAGTTATGGCTAACTGACCAAAACTCAAACCTCCGGTTAGTGCGATCAAGTCTTGGCCGATTGTAAAATCAGCGATGATATCAAATCCTTGACCAGTTGTTAAGACAAAGATATCGTTACCGCTACCACCAATCAAACTATCATTTCCCAAGTCTCCGTAAAGAATATCATCACCTTTCCCGCCTAGGAGAGTATCGTTATCTTGCCCTCCATAAATAGTATCATTTCCTTCGCACCCTCCCAGGATATCTGCTCCTTCGTTACCGCTGATGAAATCATTACCTTCACCGCCGCAGATAGTATCTGAACCTAACTGTCCAAACAGGTAGTCATCACCTTGACTGCCAAGCAGGATGTCGTTACCTTTGCCTCCATATAAAACGTCATTATCCTTACCGCCATCGATGAAATCATCATCTTTATCACCCAAAATGATGTCATCACCTTCGCGGCCATTTAGGGAGTCATTGCCTTTGCCTCCGAAGATTAAATCCTTGCCCAATTCGCCAAGCACGATGTCGTTTCCTCCATCTCCATAGAGGATGTCGTCACCTTTGCCTCCGGCGATGAAGTCATTGCCTTGGTTGCCATTAAAGATGTCGTTGCTGGCACCACCATATAAGTTGTCATTCCCGGATTTGGCATCGAATATATTGCCGTTGTTACTGCCGAGAAATTCATCGTTTTGGGCAGTGCCTATTTGAATTCCCGATACACCAAGTATGGTGTTTTCAACTGCATTGGGTTGGTTTAAGTTGGGATAGGCAATGTCATCGCAGATGCAGTCATCATTGGGTGCAGGCGTTGGTGTGGGTGCGGGTGTTACCGATGGTGTTGGCGTCGGTGTAGCTGTTTCCGCTATTGTTGGTGTTGGTGCAGGGGTTGGTACGGTTGGTGCGGGTGTTGGCGCGGGTGCTGGTGCAGGTGTTTCCGCAGGTGTTTCCGCAGGTGTTGGCGCGGGTGCAGGTGCAGGTGCAGGTGCAGGTGCAGGTGTTGGTGCAGGTGTTGGTGCAGGTGTTTCCGCAGGCGTTGGTGCAGGGGTTGGCGCGGGTGTTGGTGCAGGTGTTTCCGCAGGCGTTGGCGCGGGCGCGGGTGTTTCCGCAGGCGTTGGCGCGGGTGCGGGTGCAGGTGCAGGTGCGGGTGTTGGCGCGGGCGTTGGCGCGGGTGTTGGTGCAGGTGTTTCCGCAGGCGTTGGCGCGGGTGCGGGTGCAGGTGCGGGTGCAGGTGCAGGTGCGGGTGTTGGTGCAGGTGCAGGTGCGGGTGTCGGTGCAGGTGTTTCCGCAGGCGTTGGCGCAGAGCTTGGCGCGGGTGCGGGGGCCGGTGCGGGGGCGGGTGCAGGTGCGGGCGCGGGTGCGGTGTCGTTGTCAGTGTTAGTGACTGCGACATCAGCCGCATTAACACCGCTGTAATTAGTATCGGTACTGGTAGCAGCAGCGGTGACAATGTTGTAAGCAGCGTTCCCATCTACTACTAAGTCATCTACTCCCGTAACCGTGACTGTTTGTGCCACATTCCAGTTAGCTGAGGTGAAGGTGACAGACGATTTATCTACAGTACCCTCAGCAGTGTTGTTGCTGGTTAATCCGATCGCAACATCGGCTGTTGGCTGAGAGTCTAGTTTGATTGTAAATGTGGCTTTACCGCCCGCCTCGGTTGTGGTTAATCC
>NZ_JAUBOQ010000002.1:214814-243859 GCF_036700325.1 Microcoleus sp. Z1_B2 | reverse complement strand
ATTTCTCGCCAGAAACCGGTTTTATTCAAGAAACCCGGTTTCTCTGTACTTCACTTACCTGGAAAGTGCTGTATACTATCCATGTCCATCTTCTTCTTTTCCCAAATATGCCTCAATTACGCGAGGATCGGCGCGAACTTGATCTGGAGTTCCCTCAGCAATTTTAGTACCGTACTCCATAACACTCACGCGATCGCTAATTCCCATCACCACTTTCATATCATGTTCAATCAGCAAAATACTCAAATTCAACTCATCGCGAATTCGGTAAATAAAGCGAGTTAAATCAGCCGTTTCGTTCGGATTCATCCCCGCCGTAGGTTCGTCCAAAAGCAGCACTTTCGGATCGGAAGCCAAAGCCCTGGCAATTTCCAATCTGCGCTGGTCTCCGTAGGAAAGGTTTTTTGCCAACTCCAGCGCTTTAGAAGCACCTAAACCGACAAAATCAAGCATAGTCAAGGCTTTTTTCTTAGCTTCCCGCTCTTCTACAATCACAGCCGGACTGCGGAGGATTGCACCCAACAAACCTGTTTTTAATCGGCAGTGTCTACCTACTAAAACATTATCCAGCACAGTCATGTTGTTAAACAAGCGGATATTTTGAAAAGTTCTAGCAATGCCGAAAGTTGTCAGGCGATCGGGAGGTAAACCCGTGATATTTTTTTGTTCCAAAAGCAACTGACCGCCACTCGGTTTGTAGATACCCGTCAGCATATTAAAAAAAGTAGTCTTGCCCGCACCATTGGGGCCGATCAAACTGGCGATCGAGCCTTTTTCCAATGTTAAACTAACCTGGTTGACCGCAGTCAAACCGCCGAATCGCATTGTAAGTTGCTGTGCTTCTAATAATGACATTTTGGTTCTGTTTTCTAAGATTTTATAGTAGTGCGATCGTCCTCGTCACAAGCTTTCACGCACACGAATCAATTCGGGATTGGGAGATTTTAGGGCATATTCTCTAACGTACAGACAAAATAGAACTTAAAAAGATTAGATTCTAGCGAACGGCGAGGGCGATATTGTGCGTGTAAATCGGCAGTCGAAAAGTTTTCAATAACTTTGAGATTGAGTTCGTCAGCCAAAGTAGCAATCTTTTCAAACCCCGTAATCCACGGTGCATACATACTTTCGTATTTATCTATGTAATCATTGATATCTTGGTAGCCCGTGGTTCTCAAAATTACCTTTTCCGACATATAATCAAAGGACAATCGAAAATTATCAACATTGTCGCGAATTTGTTCTAATACAAATATTACATCTTTTTTGTCAACCAAAGTAGTGTTGCCTTCCCACAAAAAATATGTCGGTCGAGCGAAATCAAATTCACTCGGTTTCAGCAAGGAGATTAAACCGTCTTTTACGTAATCGCCGGGAAGGTAGCGAACATTGGCAGTAACTTTGTTAGCTTTGAGAGTTTCTGCTTTTAATTGAAGAGTCGCGGGGTCGTCTATTTCAAAATAAGTGACTTTTTCTCCATTAATTATAGCAGCGCGAGTATCCAAACCCGAACCTAAAATAACTACTTGCTTGCAACCTCCTAAAATTTGATTTGACAAAAAATCATCAAAATATTTAGTCCGCAACTTAACCATTTCTTTAGCGGCGGGAGAGTTTTGAGCTATTTGCCTAGCTACTTTTTTTGTTTCCTCATTGAGCCATATTTTTACTACATGATCAGTATACAGAGGAATGGCCTCTTCATTCTCTTCTGCTCTAAATTCCGCAACGATAAAAGCAGTACCAGTTACATTGTTCATGGCTAATCTTTCACCCTTACTAAGTAGTTGGTTACAAATAAACCTTAGATGGGCACGGGGTTTTTACACCCCTAAACTCCCTTGTATCTGAGATGTTGCACCATTCTAAATAAGGTTTTTATAACAGGCAAGATGCCTGTTCCACAAAGAGTGAATTTTATTGTGGAACAGGCATCTTGCCTGTTCTTGAGAATGGTGCAAAATGTGAGTTGCATCCTAGATTATTAGCTAAATCCGCCTACCAAATACTATGGTTTTTGCCCTTACCTACTTATTGACTTCTCGCATCTGCTAAAGACTCATTGCTCGCTTCAGCATCCGAATGCAGTTCAGCTTGGTGTATCTTATCAGGAATCAGCCCCTCCGGCCGCACGAGCATCATGACAACAAGAGTTAGGCCGAATAGAAATAAGCGCATTTGAATCGGGTCTAAACTGGTGGCCAGAAAGTCTCGCAACTGGGGAATTGCAATCCTGGGGAGTACAAAAGTATTCAGAAAACCCTTGAGGACTTGCGCTAATTGTGGCAGATAAAGCCGATCGGCAGACATGATAATGATAGCCCCCAAAATCACCCCGGTCATGTTGCCCAAACCGCCTAAAATCACCATACAGAGGATGATTACCGACACCGAGAAATCGAAAACGCTGGGAAAAATCGCGCTGATATAGGCGGCGTAAAACGCGCCTGCAAAGCCCGAAAACGTCGCTCCCATCGCAAAAGCCGAAAGTTTGGTTTTGACTAGGTTAATTCCCATCGCACTCGCAGCTAATTCATCTTCGCGCATGGCATTCCACGCCCTGCCCAAGCGGGAATCTCGCAGCCGCGAAATCATGAAGTAAGCAAAGACAACTAGCAGTAAAATTAGGTAGTACCAGGGAAAGTAGTTGCCGGTGCTGAAAGTGCCGATAATGGGGAGAGATGGACGCCCGATCGGGTTTATTCCCGCTTCGCCGCCGGTGAGGTTAAAAGGTCGATCGCACCCAACCAGACACAGCACCAACTCAGGTTTACCCAAAACAGCCGCAACAATCTTCGAGACTGGTTCGTCGATCCGAATCGCGGTTAAATTCCTAAAGACAACCGGGATAATTTCGCCAAAACCGAGGGTAACAATCGCCAAATAATCGCCCTTGAGCCGCAGTGTCGGAATACCGAGGATTACGCCCGCGATCGCAGCTACACCGGCCGCGATCGGCAGTACCACCCAAAAGTTCCAAGCAATATTTAATTGCCCAGAAGATAGCAAAGCTGTCGTGTAAGCGCCGATCGCAAAAAACGCCGCATATCCTAAATCCAACAAACCCGCAAAACCCACAGTAATATTCAAACCCAGCGCCAGCATAATAAAGATTTGAATCTGTACTACAGTAGCAATCCAGCCAGTCTGAGCCTGAATGTCGATAAACGGAAACAGAATTAGAATAAAAGCTAATGTCACCAGAGTTGCCAGCCGCTGGCGTTCCCCCTGCAAACCCTGCAAAGCACCCATTAACGTAGCTGTCAAAATTGCGATCGTCAAACTGCAAATCCCGTACAGCAGCGTAGTCGGCAAAGCAACAGCAGGTTGACCAGACAAAGGCCTAATCAAAACCCCTTCTACCACACTCGCAACTAACAGCCAAACTCCCAATCCCAATCCGGCTAAACTGCCGATCGCAGCACCCATTTTCGGGCTGTAAACCTTCTGCTCCCGACAGCTCATAAAGCCCGCAGCCGTACCCATCAGCCACCCGATCACCGTGCCGCTCCAACCGCCGAATAACAAAACAGTCAAAGAGCCGATCGCCCCTAAAATACCAGTCGATTTAATTGCTTGGATTATTTTATTAGTCATTAGTTATTAGTCATTAGTTATTAGTCACTGTTTACTGTTCACTGTCAACTGTCAACTGCTATATACTGGAACTGTTACCGCAACACACTTCAAACGGGCGATCGCTATATGGTACAAGCACCTCAAAAAACTATCACCCTCGACGAGTTTTTGCAACTCCCAGAAACCAAACCCGCTAGCGAATACATCAAAGGTGCGATCGTCCAAAAACCTATGCCACAAGGAAAACACAGCAAACTACAAGGAAGACTCGTAACAGTCACCAACGACATCGCAGAGAAACCGCAAATTGCCCTAGCCCTACCAGAACTTCGCTGCACCTTTGGCGGACGTTCTATTGTGCCCGATGTCGCCATTTTTGTTTGGAATCGCATTCCCCTAGACGCTGACGGCGAAATTGCCAATACATTTAATGCTCACCCAGACTGGACAATAGAAATTTTGTCCCCAGCCCAAAGCCAAACCAAAGTCACAAACAATATTTTGCACTGTTTGAATGCCGGTTGTCAGATGGGTTGGTTGCTCGATCCCGATGAAAAAAACATTTTAGCTTATCCCGCAAGGCAGCAGCCTATTTCCTTGCAAGAACCAACAGATATACTTCCGGTTCCCAAATTCATGCCGGAAATGCAGTTGACTTTAGGCGAAGTTTTTAGCTGGCTCAAACCAGGGAATATTTAAAAGGTAAAACTAAAACGTAAAACGATCTCGCTTTTAGTTCCCCAACTTATATGAAAAATCTGGGAGATGCCTGTGCTGTTTTTTCATGTCTAATTAAATATCTCTTGCGATTATTTAAACCCAAAATTTCAAACCTTCTCCTGAACATTTTCGCCCAACAAACCCCCAGGCCGAAAAGCCAAAATCACCACCAAAACCCCAAACACCCAAGCATTAGTCCAGCGGCTCGATAAATACTGGTCGCTCAAAGACGAAAGCAACCCAATCAAAACGCCTCCTAACATCGCCCCCACAATATTGCCAATCCCCCCCAAAACCGCCGCCGTAAAAGCCCTCAAACCAGCCGTAAACCCCATCGTAAACACAATAGTATTGTTGTACAAACCAACCAGAATCCCAGCCGAACCCGCCAAAGCTCCCCCAATCAAAAAAGTCAGAGCAATAATCTGATCGACATTAATCCCCATAATTTTAGCAGCATCGCGACTTTGAGCAGTTGCCCGCATCGCCTTTCCCAGACGAGTGTATTGCACAAACACATGAAGCAAAACCATCAATACCACCGCCACTACCAACACAATTAAATCCTTGGTAGTAAATACAATACTCGTTTGAATTCCCAAAGCTTTAAAAATATCAACTCGCGGCAACAAATCGGGAAAGCTTTTCGGCGCAGCAGAATTAGAACCCATCACTGGAATAAAAGCTTTCAATCCTCCCCAAAACAGCCCCATATTTTGGAAAATAAAAGAAACTCCAATTGCCGAAATTAAAGGAGCCAAACGGGGAGCATTTCGCAAAGGTCGATAAGCATACTTTTCCACAACAATATTGAGTCCAGCACAAAAAACCGAACATACAATTAAAGCAACTAACATCACCGGTATAGCAATACCTAAAGGTGCGCCATCTTGAATCCCAAAAGCCCCGAACACGGTTAGGGAAGCAAAAGCGCCCAACATATACAAATCGCCATGAGCAAAATTGATTAACTCAATAATGCCATAAACCATAGTGTAACCCAAAGCAATAATTGCAATCAGCGCGCCGTTGACCAGACCAACTAATAATTGTTGGATAAAAACTTCAGGATTGCTGACTATTTCTCCAACGATTTTTGGCAAATCAAATCCTGCGATAGGACCTAATAGCAAAACTATATAAACTACACCTAGATATAAGAGAATACTTTTCCAGTTTTTCATGTTTTTGAGTAATTGGGAATTGGGAATTGGGAATTGGGAATCGAGAATTGGGAATTAGGAATTAGGAATTGGGAATTGGGCATGGGACATTGGAGGGAGAAGGAAAAAGGCATAATTTTTTATGATCCCTTCTTCCTTCTTCCTTCTTTCCGATATCCGTTACATCCGTTATAAAATCCGTTGCCGAACTTCCCTCTTCCTTCTGATTAATTATTCCGTCTTGAGCGCATTCACGAACTCCCACTTGCCACCTTTAACAACATTTCCTGACATTGTAGTCAAGCTCGTGTCGCCGTTGGTGTCAAAACTCCAAGTGCCGAGTACCCCGTTAAAATCTTTAGTTGCCAAGACAGCTTCGCGGATAGCAGCGCGGTCATTTTTGCAAACTTTATTAATTGCGCCGATCGCAACTTTAGCAGCTTCATAGGCGTAAGCTGCATAAGCTTCCGGTTCAGCATTATATTTTGCCTTGTAACTTTCGTACCACTTCGCGCCCGCACCAGTCAATTCTTGAGGAGGCAAGCCGCCAAAAGTAGCGTAAACTCCTTCGGCATCTTTGCCCGCCGCGTCAATTAAAGCTTGCTCTTTAATGCCGTCGGGCCCCATGAATTTAACTGCATCAGCCGCCATCCCAACATTTCTCATGTCTTTAATTATTTGTCCGGCGTTGCTTTGAGTAGTGCCACCGAAGTAAATCAGGTCTGGATTTAAAGCTTTGATCTTATTCATTAACGCCTTATAGTCGCTAGCTTTAATATCAATTCCCTCTCTTCCGAGGACTTGAATTCCCAACTTTTTAGCAGTGGCTTCAAAAACATCAGCGATGCCTTTGCCGTAGAGTTCTTGGTCGTCGAGAATGTAGACTTTTTGTACGCCCAAAGATTTCGCCCAGTTGCCAGCTACAGCCCCTTGAAGGTCGTCAGCGGGGACAACGCGGGTGAAATTACGAGTGCCTGTGGGATAATAAACGTTAGGTTCTTTGGCTTCGCCTTTTCCTGGTTTAGTCAGTCCCGGATAAGTGTTGGCCGGACTGATCATGACGATGTTAGCTTGGTTGAGCACGGGAATGGAAAGTTTGGCGGCACCGGAGTTATAGTGACCGATGACGGCAACTACCGAAGCGTCAGCGACGGCTTTGTTGGAGTTCGAGGTTACTTGGGCCGGGTCCCATTTGCCGGCGGCGGCGGTGGCGTCATCGAAAACTTCGTATTGGATTTGGATTTTGCCGTCGCAAGCTTTGGAGTTGGTTTCGGCGAGGGCTTGTTGGATGCCGTTGACCATTGTTTGAGCTTGACCCAAGGCGCTGCCTGTCATGGGCAGCATGGAGACAATTTTGACAGTATTTGGGTCTCCGGGGCTGCTGACTGCGACGGGAGTGGCTGCGGGACTGGTTCCGGGGCTGCCTCCGGGAGTTGTGGCGGTGGGTGCTTCAGGATTTTGACAGCTAGCGCACAGAGAGGCTATTCCGGCGGCAAAAAGTAATTTCCGCAATCCTACGACGCCGAGATTGTGTGTTGAGTTGATTTTTGGGGGTGTGGCACTTTTGCCGCCTGACTTCTGGGAAAAGTTCATAGGTTGGTTCGTTTGTTGGTTGCGTCTTAGCATATTTCCACTCTCTAAGTCTGTAAGTCAAGAGTTAGCACAGATTTTCAAGTTTTACCAATAAATTGGGTCTAAAGCCCCGTCCTTCTAGGACGGCTTTAATTAATTATCAACTTTTGTTAATTGTTTTCTTGAACTTTCTTGCATTGTGTTCATTGTAGAGTAGAATAACTATACTACAGGTAGAATAACCGCCGATACACATGAGACACCACGCTCAAACGATAGGTCGGAAAACAATAATGGTTAGTGGGTGGCGAAAACCACGAAAAACATAGCTGGGCTAACTAATGCAAGCCAAAATCAGAGACTAAACTTTTTATTTCTAAAATGTACTGTGGGGCACACAGAAACAAGAGAAGCAATTCTCGAAAGCTTGGGGAGACAAACCCTCTGAGGTTATCTAAATTAAGCTCGATATTTGGTTCTTTTGAACGGATACCAGGTTTAAACACTGCCGCAAGGATAGATAGTTTTAAGGTATGTCGCAGAACCAAGAATCCCCTCGCCTTCAGGCAGGGGAGTGTCAAGTGAACTCTTAAAGATACACCGCTGCAACAAGCTTTTTCTCTCGTTCCCGTGAACTTCCTGGGAAGGCGTACCAGCCCAGGAAATGAGGCAGAGCCTCGGTCAATGGGTTTCCAGGAGCTTCCGGGGAACCAGTTAAAACCTGTTCAACCAGTTAAAAACTAAAAGGGAAAGGAAAATACAGATTTCCTTTCCCTTTCTCAACCCTCCAGCGTCAAATCAGCTTGATTGCGAAATCAAATCCGAATCCTTTTTTTCTTTTGAGCGATCGACACTAAAATCTTCATAGTACGATCGCTCAGTATTCACATCCCACAAATCGTGCTTTTCGCCGAGAATATTTCTCACAGCCAGCATCCCCGTCAGCATGGAATGGTCTTGGTTGTTGTATCGGTGCATACCGTTTCGCCCGATCGTCTGCAAATTCTCAAATCCCTTCAAAAAACTTTCAAGTACCTGCAAGTGTCCTCGATATTCCCCATCATAAACTGGATAAGCTTTAAGTTGCCGTATGACAACTCCATCTTGCACCTCAGCAGTTGTTGCTAACCCCAAACCAACCAACTCGCGAGTTGCTAATTCGACAAGTTCCGCGTCCGACATTTCCCAAATCTCGTCGCCTACGCTACAGAAATATTCCATTCCTAAACAACTTTTGCTGACATCAGGAACTAAAGCAGCGCTCCAATTCTTAAAGTTTTGAATTCGTCCAACTTTGACTTCGGGAGAGTGAATGTAAATCCAGTTGTCAGGAAACAAATCCTTGCGATCGACAATCAGCGCTACAATCAAAAAATCTCGATATTTGAGCGATCGCGCGGCGTGCAACACCTCTTCGGGGGGCTGCGGTTTCATTCTTGCTACCAGCGCCGATATCGGCATACTTGTAATGAAATTATCCGCCGAATATTGAACTAATTCTCCGTTTTGCTCCGCAGTAATACTTTTAATCTTATTACCTTCACGCTCAAAGCTAATCACTTTAGTATCGAGATAAACTTTGCCCTCTTTATTCTCCACAGCTTCCGCGAACTTTTCCCACATCATCCCCGGCCCCAAAGCCGGATAATCAAACTCTTTGATTAATGTTTTAGTGTCGTTGCTGCCAAACAAAGCATTAATAATTGCTGTCGTCAGCGACAATCCTTTAATCCGCTGCGCCGCCCAATCTGCTTGAATTTCCGAACAAGGAATGCCCCAAACTTTTTCAGTGTAAGTCTTAAAAAATGTTTTATACAAGCGTTCCCCAAAACGATTGATAACCCATTGTTCAAAAGTTTTTTCTTCCGTAAGTGGCCAAATTCTCACTTTCAGATAACTCAAAATAATCAGCGTACTCTCAATTATGCCCAAATTAAAGAGAGTATTGAAGGCACTAATCGGATAGTTGAAAAATTTACCTCGATAAAAAATTCGCGACAATCGTGGCACTTTAATAAACTCATTTCCCAGTACCTCTTGCCACAACTGCTGCACGGCTTCAACTTTAGTATAAAAGCGGTGGCCGCCAATGTCGAAACGATAGCCTTTGTAGGTTTCTGTGCGAGCTATTCCCCCAACTTTATCACCTTTTTCTAGTACAACAGGGATGATGCCTTCCTTGACTAGCTCGTAGGCAGCAGTCAAGCCCGCAGGGCCTGCACCGACGATCGCAACCGGATAATGTTTCACTCAGCCTACCTCCAGCTTTTTTATCGAACCATACAATTATTTATAACTTGTCCAAGTTACAGATGCACCCGTGAATACCCTGAGAACCTATTGAGCTACCTGATTTTGAAGGACAATTTGCCTTGATTTATTGAGCGGATACTGGCAAGCTAACTTTGCCAGTCACAGGCTTTTTTTGGTATAAGTAGCGACCCGTGCCGATCGCGAATGCCAGTCCGCTGTAAAAGTAGAAAAGCCAGTGCCACGGAATAGTTTTCAGGGCAAATAGGATACCGTGTTTACGGTGAAAAAATCGGTAAAGCGGTGCATTAATTGCTACCAGCGGTATTGCCAGCAAACCAGCCAGTAGCAGAAAGCTCACCGACCAGCAGGTTCCCAAAGTTGCCAGCAGGACTGCATAAGTTAAAATCACGCTGATGCGGTTTGAAACTTGCAAGTTGAGGTCGTTATTCAATTTGCGATCGCGCCAAATCAGTTCTGTCCAAGGCAGCGCTCGGTAGAAAAAGTCAGCTTTCACCATACCCATAGGCTTCCACCGCTTTAAATGCTTCACCTGCAATGTTTTGCACAGCCGAATGTTATAACCTGCTTGTTTCAAACGGTAGCCGAACTCAATATCTTCGATCGAAGCTTGGCGGTAACTCTCATTAAAGCCACCCATTTGCAAAAAAATTTCCCGACGAATCACTCCGCAAGCGCCCCAAAAAGTCGAAGCTTCTTCGTTACCTGTTTGGTGCACGTAGTGGTGCAGCAAGTTCCTGTACTGCGATAGAAAATCAGGATCTCCGGGAGCATCGTCGTAAGAGCCGATGAAAGCAGCTAAGTAGGGATTATTTTTGAACACCGATATCGCATAGCCCACAGCTTCTGGACAAACAGCGACATCAGCATCCACAAAAAACAGAATATCTCCCTTTGCAGCCTGGGCACCCAAATTCCTGGCCCGCGCTGGCCCTCCGCATTCGGGAATCCTGATCACTTTGGCGCCGAATTCCTGGGCTAGACGCCAAGAACCGTCGCTTTCACCATCTGCTACTACAATAATCTCGATCGGCCTGGGCACAGTTTGAGCCAGTTTTGACAAACAGGTGCGGAAGTAAGAGCCCCCGTTGTGGACTGGGATAATAACGGATACAGTGGGGTCGGCGGTAGAAATCATTACCTAAATTGTTTAAATTGCAGGGGCTAAAATTTGCTGGAATTTTATGGGTGCTACTTTACAAAGGGTAAAATCAGCTCTACTTTTTTATTTATAACTCGATTTTTGTTGATCTTCAACTATATTTTTTGCTGGTATTCTCGATTTAATTTTCCCCATTCTTACTTCTATTTTACGCCATCTCTTGCTGAGAGTGACCTGATGTAGACAACACCTTTACAAAATCTTTAAATATATCATTGTTTGTGTAAACTTCGGAAAAAGCCCCTGCAGCATTTTGGTGTGGCTGTGTTGCCATACACAAGACTTTGATTTTATAAGTAGGCACACCGTATAAAATCCAACATCGTTTATACGGATACCCACGAACTGTCAGGACTTGCGCGGTACAATTTCTTTTACAGACCTCATCCGCGAGTGACTGCTGCCCCAAGTCTCGATCGCGACTGCGGACTCAATGCACACTTTATGACTTTTGGCAATATAATTTAAATATACGTCTTAAAATTTCCGACACTGTACGATCGAGCTTTGGTAATTTGCTAATATACTCTTAGCTAGTTCCCTTTGAACCAAAACTTTTACATAAACAAGTTTTTATATTACATGAAAACCTTCCAAAACACTTTAAATCAGCCCTTAGTTTCAGTCATCATACCAGCTTAGGAATGAGAATTAAATAACTTAGAATGCGTGATGGTTCTTGTGGGATGGGCCTGAAAGCCCGTCCAGAAAGGGGGGCGGGACGCCCAACCCACTTTCATTGTGTAAATTATTTAATTTGCGCTCCTATGCAGCAATGGCAAAATCTCACTCTTTAATTATGGCAGATATCCGGCAGCAACATCCCGAAATTCCCAGCAGCATTTATCGCTGCTATAGCAGCAACTTTTACATTTACTTAGGATCGCGAATTAAATAACTTACAATTTTAATTATTATTGTGGGATGGGCGTCCCGCCCGTCCCACTTTCAAGAGTGGAAGTTATTTAATTCTCATTCCTTAGCTGTCAAAAGCAACCGCAGTGGCAATCACCGGAGTACATTATCTTGGCTGTATCGATCGTTCAAAGAAGATTTATCAATGGCACTTTTGCGCCATAATTTGTATCTGCTGTCAATAGAAAGTATATTAAAAATAATAGTTACAGCGCCAACTGAAGCTGGGTTAGAGTTAAAAAAAGCATCAGAATCGAGTGAAGGGAGGACAGTTGCTAGGACTGAGGCGCGAACGAAAGCTCACAGAATGTTGCCATCGCAGGTATACGAAAGAATGCGATTCAATAGTTTAGGAAATCGAAAATCTACATAAACCCAAAATTGAAAAACCCGGTTTTTTGAAGAAACCGGGTTTTTGAGGAAGCTAGAGGGCGTTTAATTCTGCCTGGTTGGTCGATCAAGAATGAGGAAAGAGGGTTAAATAAAAAAATCTAAATTTTCCATTCTTCCTTCTTACTTCTTCCTTCTTCCTTCTACTTAATCTCTCTAAGCGTGAGAAGCTGTAGCAGTTTGAGCTTGCGGCTGCTTACCATCTGGCGCAAGGGATTCCCCTTCAATAAACGAGCGCAACATCCAAGCCATTTGCTCGTGCTGTTCCATCAAACCCGTCAAAAAGTCTGCGGTTCCGTCATCCTTAAACTCTTCACCGCACTGTTCTACGTGTTTGCGGAGATTGCGAATAATCAGTTCGTGGTCATCAACTAAACGCGCTACCATTTCCGTAGCCAAAGGCAAATCGCCGATATGTTCTTTAATCGAGCCATACTTCAGAAAACCCTCAGCAGTACCAATTGGATAGCCACCTAAAGTTCTCACCCGTTCAGCCATAGCATCGATATTTAGTGTTAACGCCTGATAGTGTTCTTCCCACAACTGGTGGAGCGATCGAAACTGCGGGCCCACTACATCCCAGTGATACTTTTTGGTTTTGATTAACAGCAGATAAGCATCTGCCAAGTCGTGATTCAATAGTTCGATAACGCCTGCACGTTGCTCGTCAGATAGACCTATGTTTAACTTACGCATTGAAAATTGTTCCTTCAAATCTAACTTTACTATTAGAACAAATTTCGCCCGTCACTTACATCAACCCAGAGGACGATCGAAGACGATCGCACTTTAGTAAAATATCTGCTTTTCAGGTTAAAGTAATTGCAATATTGATACCTTTAGATAGATGCACTCAAACTTATTGTTCCGAAGCGCCTTTGTTTGGCGATCACACCGATTGGGCGGCAGGTGAGTCCCCGCTCAATCCCGCTATATAAAAAGGCTGCACTCTGATTGTTAATAAAAATTAAGGAATTTATGCCGAAGGTAACGAACATCACACACACTTAATTGTGCGGGCGGGTTTAAATGACGGCATAACGGACTTGCAATTAAATATCACCCCATTATATCCTAGAAGGCTAGGAAACAGATTTTCGGACATGAGCGGTTCTGATCTGTGTGATTGGGATGCTACAAATGATATTGACTCAAACCCTTCAATCCACGTTCAAGGATGCTGCCAAGAAACAGACGGGCGATCGCCGTCGAAACTTTATGGCAAAAGTGGCGGAAGACCCAGATCAAATACAGCCGTGAAACCCTTTGTCCCATCTAGTAGACGCCGGGAGAAGTTGTGTGCTAGCTTCACCTTCAGGAACACTTGCTGCTGTGACCACCACACCACTAAGCCGAAGGTATCAACCGCAGTGCCGCGTTTTGGGCCCGCAGGTGCATGAAGGCTTTGTCAAACCAGACCCTCTGATGAACCATCGTTGCAGTGACAATTGTTGAAACCTGGTTTTTGGCGGATGGCGTGTCAGGACAGATTAAAAAAAAGCAGTCCTCAGCGTTTGCAGCGAGGAGGAGATCGAGGGCATTACAGTTTTTCCTATGTGGGGAATACGGGCTAAAGTAGCCGTAGGAAAGATTGATCCATACTTTTACTAACTGTGCTACTTTCATCAGAAATTTGGGTTTGAAACCCCGTCCTTCTAGGACGGCTTTACATGAATTTTTGTTAATACCTACCATTTCACCCAAGACGTGCTAGTATGTGAAATGGTGTACTTAAAATAAGTATGACACTAAAAGCCTTCAGCTATCGATTCTACCCAACGCCGGAACAAGAAAGTTTGTTGCGACGTACTTTGGGTTGTGTTCGTTTGGTCTACAACCGTGCTTTAGCCACAAGAACTGAAGCTTGGTACGAAGAACAGAAACGGGTAGGCTATGCTGAGACTTCTTCAATGTTAACCGAATGGAAGAAAACAGAAGAGTTGAATTTTCTCAATGAAGTTAGCTGTGTGCCATTGCAGCAATGTTTGAGACATTTACAAACGGCTTATACCAACTTTTTTGATGGGCGGGCCAAATATCCTAACTTCAAAAAGAAACGCAATGGTGGTAGTGCAGAATTTACCAAGTCAGCATTTAAGTTCAGAGATGGACAAGTCTACCTAGCAAAAAGCACACAAGCGTTACCAATTCGCTGGAGCCGGACACTACCTGATGGTGCAACACCATCAACCTTAAGCGTGAAGCTTGCACCATCAGGTAGGTGGTCAGTTTCTCTGTTGGTGAATGTTGAAATTGAAGCATTACCTCAGTCAGGCAGTCAAGTTGGTATCGACCTGGGAGTTACAAGCTTGCTCACTCTAAGCACTGGCGAAAAGATTGCCAATCCCAAAGGATTCAAGGCAAAATATCGCCAACTTAGAAAAGCGCAAAAATCTTTAAGTCGCAAGCAAAAAGGGTCAAACAACCGTCACAAAGCACGGCTTAAAGTAGCGAAAGTGCATCAAGAAATCACTGATGCAAGGAAAGATAGTCTTCACAAGTTAACAACGCGGTTGGTGTGTGAAAACCAAACCATCGCCGTAGAAGACTTAGCTGTGAAGAATATGGTTAAAAATCCCAAACTGGCCCTAGCTATAAGTGATGCAAGTTGGGGGGAATTAGTCGGACAACTTGAATACAAGTGTAAGTGGTACAGCCGTACTTTAATTAAGATCGATCGCTGGTTTCCGAGTTCTAAACGGTGTGGCAATTGCGGACACATCGTTGACAAGATGCCGTTAAATATCCGGGAATGGGATTGTCCTAATTGCGACACTCACCATGACCGAGATATTAATGCGGCAAAAAATATTTTGGCGGCAGGGCTTGCCGTGTCAGTCTGTGGAGCGACCGTAAGACCAGAACAGAGTAAATCTGTTAAGGCTGGTGCGAAATCCCCGTCAGGGACGGAAGCAGAAACCTAAGTCGTGAGTCTTAGGAATCCCCGTGCGTTTACGCCGGGGTGGATGTCAATGTTAGCTGTAAACCATCATGCGGGAAATCTGCCAGAGCGTGGAAACCATATTTGAACGGCTGTTAGACGAACTCAAAAAGTCCACTCGCGCGTCTGAGCAGAACTGCCAAGATGTAGCAGGGCGACTCGCAGCAGAAGTCAACAGGATATGCACTGAAAGCCAGCGGATTCAATCCTCTGGAGATATAGAAGGTTCAGCCCAGACCCTCGCTCAGCACCGCTTGCAACAATGCCTCCACTATTACAATTTAGGCTCCGGGCCCGGTAGAGTAGAATTGCACAGTACCCTCAGCGCGATCGTCTATCGCTACATCACCCCTCCGCAGGTGCAGTCTAGCTATCAGGCGCGAGTAGAACTGATCAAAGATTTTTTGCAAGGATTTTATCTGGAAGCTTTAAAGGCATTCCGGCGGGAAACCCAACTACCCGTCACCTACAGTCCCCGCACTCGCTTAGAACTAGCAGAGTACATGGCCTTTGTAGAGCGCTTCGGCAAGCGGCGCATTCCTTTACCTCGGAACCGCAGCCAGCAACTAATTATTTTACGGGCCCAAACCTTTTCCCAGCAGCAGCCGAAAGAAACCTCCGTAGATATGGAACAAGCCGCCGAGGGAGGGGCTTCAGATTCCGACCAAACTTGGAACGACACCTCGGTGTACTCAGTGCGGGAAGCGATGGCCGGACAGGGTTCGGCGGCAATTCGCCCCCAAGGCGACGAGTCAGAATCTCTGCGGCAAAACGTGATTGACGAATTAGTGGGTTACTTAAAAGAGCGCAATCAACAAGACTGCGCCGATTACTTCGTGCTGCGCTTGCAAGACTTGCCGACTAATGAAATAGAGTCGCTTCTGGGCATAACTCCCCGCCAAAGAGACTATTTACAGCAGCGCTTCAAGTACCATTTGCTCAGGTTCGCCATGTCGCACCGCTGGGAACTCGTTCACCAGTGGCTGGAAGCAGACTTAGATCGCAATTTGGGTTTGCTGCCTTCTCAGTGGCAGGCGTTTGGCGAGCAAATTGGCCCAGAGGGACAGCGTTTGCTAAAGTTGAAACAACAGGGTCTGTCAGAGTCAGCGATCGCCCAAACCCTGGGTAGCACGGTAGCCCAGGTACAGAAGCGGTGGTTTAAATTGCTGGAACTTGCGTGGGAATTGCGAAATCGTTCAGATTCCGGAGAAGGGGCATCTAGTGATGAATAACGAAACGAACAGGGATGCAGAGGCTTTCGATCGCCATTTTTTAGACTGGATATTGCAGGCGCCGATCGCGAATGCCTCTAGCGAAGATGAGGAAAACCTCAATCCATCCCCTCGCTCACAAGAGTGGGGCGACACAGAAGACAATTCCGGGGTGGAATACTGGGAATGGGACGAACCAGACCCGCTGGACTATCAAGTGGGGGCGCACAGCAATGCACCCGCACAACCGCTGACAATTGGAGAAATACCGACCGTGCAAGACCGTTTTCAGACCTTGTTAAAAGAAAGGCTTAGAGCCGAAATTGAATCTAACCCGCCGCTGTTCCCCTGGGAAACAGAATTCAAAAGCTACGACCACGATTACCCAGACGATGTAGCCCCGCAATGGGTTCCCCCCCTACACCTCTGGACTCCCCAACTACAAAATATCAGGTGGGGCCGCCTGCCAATTCCGATCGCCCAAGGGGTTTTTGCTCAACTGCTAGAACCTTGTCAGGAATTGGTAATGTCGTCGCTGCGGCAAGGATCGAAGTTAGTTCGCGCTGTAGATGGCTTATTTCCGGGCCAGTCTCAGGAACTCAACGAGTTAGCTGGTTTAGTGCTCCGAGGTTCTTTGCGGGGACTTCTAGATTTAGAAGATTTCCCGAATTACGAAGCAGCGAGTACCGATCAACAAATGGTGCTGTCGCTGTTGGCAGCCAAGGAAATCATTGAGTCTCTAACTCTCGATTGTCCTGTAAATCAGCCACCGGTTTCGCGGGAGTGGCTGACTGGTTTGGGTGCGCTGACTCTGGAGGCTCAATATCTGTCGAACCGCAACAGAGAACAGCCAATGCCGTGTTTAAGAGTTGAGTGCCAATTTCCGGGGGCAGGAAGTTTGGAACTCAAGGGAGGAGATGCCGAAGCAACTGCACATCGTCCGAATTCCGGGCATTTAAGTGTGGAGTTGTTTGACCCGCAACCTAACAAGACTTATGCTCTAGAAGTTCGATTCCAAAACTTCGATACCAGACCTTTGATGTTTGCTATTCGTCCAATTTGGACAGGACAAGATAGCAACTAGAAAGGTATAATTAGAGTAAAGAATTTAGCTTTTTACTCTGTGGTTTGACCTCACACAAAACAGATGCAATCCCTCGACTTCGGTCGTAGAAAGCAAAAAAAAATTAGATATTAGTTCAAGCCCTCAGATTCATCTGTGGAGTAAATCTAAAATCTAATGACAGAGGAATAAGATTTGGAGATTAGTTAAAACCCAGATTAATCTGTGGATTCAATCTAAAATCCAAAATCTAAAATGGTTTGACCGAGAAATAAGGTTTAGATATTAGTTAAAACCCAGATTAATCTGTGGGTTCAATCTAAAATCTAAAATCTAAAATGGTTTGACCGAGAAATAAGGTTTAGATATTAGGTAAAATCCAGATTTATCTGTGGATTCAATCTAAAATCTAAAATCTAAAATCTAAAATAGTTGGATGGGTGCACATGACAACTGATAACCTGCGAAATATACCTGTGTTGGGTAAGCTGTGGGAGCAGATTGAGGCCATGCCTCCGCCGGTGATTGAGGATTCTTTGCTGCTGCGAATCCTAGTTCAGTTGTTGGTAATTGTGGGGATTGTAGCTACTGACGTTGCTGCTGAAGAAGCCCTGAACCTGTGGGCTGTGCCTGTTAGTATTGTGGGAGCAACTTGGAGTTGGTACCGCCGCCGCGATCGCAATGTAGCTGCTAAGTTCTGCATAGCTATTGGAATGCTGGTGGCGCTGTTCGCTTTTTTTAGCCGCTTGGTGGGAGAATTGAATGATACGCGGTTAGTTTTGGCGCAACTGTTAATCCAACTTCAAGTGCTGCACAGTTTCGATTTGCCCCGCCGCAAGGATTTGGGCTATTCGATGGTAATCGGGCTAATTTTGTTAGGGGTAGCAGCGACTCTCAGCCAAACCTTGACTTTTGCGCCGCTATTGTTGGTGTTTTTGGCTTTAGCGCTTCCGACTTTGGTTTTGGATTATCGATCGCGCTTGGGATTTTTGAAGCCAGAAGCCATTGGCGAAAAAGCACAAGGTAAAGGGAAAAATGATAGCCTGTCGCTATTTGCGGCTACTTTATCCCCAAAGTATTTTGCTTGGCTGCTACTGATAACTGTCGGGTTGGGGCTGACTATTTTTGCGTTTTTGCCACGCCTCCCTGGCTATCAGTTGCGGACTTTTCCGGTGAGTGCTCCTATTGAATATCAGGGGGAGTTTGACGAGCGCAGCATTCTGAATCCAGGGTATGTTAGAGGGGGAAATGAAAAAGGAACTGGCGGAGGAACGGGGAGAAACCCAGACTCTGGGCCAGGAGAGGTAGACTCTACTTTTTATTACGGTTTCAACCAGCGCATTAATCAAAATTTGCGGGGGGAAATGAAACCAGAAGTGGTGATGCGGGTGCGATCGCAGGCTGCGGGTTTTTGGCGAGTATTAGGCTTTGACAAATACACCGGTCAGGGTTGGGAAATTTCTCGCAACGAACAAGCTCAAAAGCTTACTCGGCCTAGGTGGTCTTATCAATTTTATCTGAATCCTTTTCCCAATGCGCCTCGGACTCAAGAGGTGATTCAAAGTTATACTATTGTCGCTCAGTTGCCGAATTTGATTCCAGCTTTAAACAAGCCGAAGGAGCTTTATTTTCCGAGTCCAGAGGTGGCGATTGATGCGGAGGGGGGTTTGCGAGCGCCTGCGGCATTGGGAGAGGGTGTGACTTATACGGTGATTTCTAATGTGCCTTTTCGCGATCGCTCTTTGTTAGGTAAAACTGGTACTGATTACCCGAAAAATATTCGCAAGTTTTATTTGGATGTACCCCCGGAAATTGCCCAAAAGGTGCGCGAAAAAACTGAAGAAATCTTGGCGGCAAGAACTAGAGTATCTCAGTCGGAAAGACCGATAGATTCTCCTTACGAAAAAGCTTTGTATTTGGCTCAATATTTAAAGCAAAATCCGAATTACAAAATTGAAAAAGCTTTGCCTTACTTAGAAGAAGGTGAAGATTTAGTCCAGGCTTTTCTGTTTGGCTACAAAAACACCCAGGGCGGCAAAAAAGTTACAGGGGGATATCCAGACCACTTTTCGACGGTACTGACAATTATGCTGAGATCGATCGGGATTCCGGCGCGACTGGCGGGCGGCTTCGATACGGGGGAATTTAACCCGTTTACTGGTTACTACGTTGTGAAAAATACCGACGCTTTTTTGATGACGGAGGTATATTTTCCCAATCACGGCTGGTTTGGTTTTAATCCGATTCCCGGTTATCCGCTGATTCCGGCTTCGGTGGAAGACAACCAGACTTTTAGTGCGCTGGAATCGTTTTGGAAGTGGATCGCGGGTTGGCTACCGACTCCTCTCAGAAGCGGGCTGGATTCAGTTATAGGTTTTCTAATTGGCTGGATAACTTTGATTGTGGGCTGGTTTCTGGGACAGTTTGCTAGGGGTTGGGTGGGGTTATTTACTGGTTTGATTGCTGCGATCGCCTTTGGCTTTATTGGCTGGTTAATTTGGCAACTGTGGCGCAAGTGGCGCCACCGCCGCTGGCTGGCGAAGTTGCCGCCGGTGGAGGGGGTTTATCAGGAAATGTTGAAGGATTTGGCGAGTAGGGGTTTTGCCAAGCAGAAAGCTCAAACGCCTTTGGAGTATGCTGAGGCTATGCGCGGTAATCATGCAACTGATGAAGCTGAGGTGATTGATGAAGTTTCGCAAGCTTACGTGCGCTGGAAGTATGGCGGCGAAGCGGGTAATTTGAACCAGTTGCGGCAGTTGGTGGAAAATTTGAGGCGATCGCACTTGAAGAAACTCAAAAAGTTAAGATAAAAATCGGCGAGGGAAATTGCTTCTCCACAAATAGGAGTTACGGAGAAAAACCCAAGAAACCGGGTTTTTCCGGTTTCTACGGCTGCATGGCGTCTTCTGGGCAAAAACCCGGTTTCTGGCCACCCGCGCATCATCTGATTGCGATCGCAAAATTTCACTCTTAATACAGCCTCACGCTTTCAATCATCGGTTTGATGAGCAACAATGAGGCGATCGATTTCTTGGTGGTGGCGATCGTAATAAGCTGTGGAGCATTTAAACCAGTAACGAGGCTAGTAGGGTGCGTCAGCTAGAACCCTTACGCTGAAACGGAAAACCTTAGATGCTGACGCACCTTACGCAAGCCCTTTAAATGCCGAACAGCTTAACGCCAAGCATTCTCTAGATCGCGATCGGAGTGTGGATTTATGTTAAGGGGAGATGAATGATTCGGTCTTGGTATTCGTTATCAAACGAACCATCAACAATCAAAATCAATTCCTCAATATTTTGCCCAATACTTAAATCCTGATTCAAAACGAAAATCCCTGGAATATGACAACCTTTAGCCAGATGATCTACCAAATGCACGGGCATTGACTTGCGATTATTTGTCACCAAAATAAAGCTATGCTCCTCACACCACACCAAAATCTCCGGATCGAGGGTGCTTTTTGGGGGTGTACCAATTTCACCCACTGCCCAAACTACTAAATCGGGGCGTTTCCGGCGAAGCTGTGTAGCATAAATGGGCGTAACATTCTCATCCATCAAATATTTAAGTGCCATTCCTCAAGCACCCTGGATCGCGGTTTGCCTTTCCCGTTCAGCTTTCAATTTTCGCAATCTTTCTGCTGCAGGATGGGGATTTGCTGCTTGCATTTTTCGCTGCTGATGCGACCACTCCAACCAATCTTGCAAATATCTACTTACTGATTCTTGATTTTGTAAATAATACAAAATAGTCGTATAAACTTCTGCTAAACTGAGAGAGGGATAGAGTTGCTGAATTTCTTCTGGGGTGCGTTCCCGATAAATATACTCATACAGTACCGTCTCAATCCCGATGCGATGTCCTTTAATACGAATATCATCCGGTGCTAAGAAATCAAAATACTCATTAAGTCCCATATCTAAACTTCCTGTTTTAGCCATCTACTATTCTACTCGTGATCGGGAATCCCTTGATTCGCCCGATCGGCATCATCAGAAGTTAAAACATCACAGTCAAGGGTACGCAAATGCTCGAACATTGCGATGATCGCACAGAGTGTTTGAATCGACCGCCTTACTCGCAAGAGTCAGCGAAACATGAGCAAAAAACGGGATTCTTGGTTCCATGAACCTCCAACCCTTGATTTATAAAGTATTAGATAGTATGCGGATAAAAGGACTTGAACCTTCACTCCTCTCGGAACCAGAACCTAAATCTGGCGCGTCTGCCAATTCCGCCATATCCGCATTTTGACATTTAAATACTATAGCACACAACAGAGCGATCGGTCAAGCGATTTTAGATTTTAGATTTTGGATTTTAGATTGAATACGGCGACCTACTGATAAATCCGCAGGCTGATGACCCCATAGCTCGATCGCCCAACATCGATTTTAGATTTGAGATTTTAGATTTTAGATTGAAGAAAGCGACCCACTGATAAATCCGCAGGCTGATGACCAAATTGCTCGATCGCTCAACATCGAGAAACCCGGTCATTTTGGGACACCGGGTTCAATCATGAGTTATCGCCACAGCAATTTTCCGTATTTTTCACTCGTCGCTTACTTTTGGCCCAGCGCCTTCCAGGTTGTGTCGTCCACCATGCCGCTAGCGGTCAAACCCTTATTCTCCTGAAAGCTCTTGACAGCCGTAGCAGTGCGAGCGCCAAAAATGCCGTCGATCGGGCCCGGATCGTAACCCTGCATTTCCAAACGCACCTGTAGCGTCTTCACCTTGGAACCGACAGCGCCTTTATTCAGAAGAGTTGGAGGATTGCCGGCAACAGCAGCATTGCTCAGAGTTGGAGCATTGCTCTGCACAGTTTCAGAAGCTGATGCCGGATCTGCTGCTAAAGCTGTCCAAGTTTCTTTATCCACAATGCCATCTGCGTTCAAACCCTTAGACTGCTGAAAAGCACGAACCGCCGATGTAGTGCGAGAGCCATAGGTACCGTCGATCGTCCCCACCTTGAAACTGTGCACCTGCAACCGTTGCTGTATGGCTGCAACTTCTGGCCCGTCAGCACCCGCCGAGATAGTTTTTTCCTTTCTGACTGGCGCCTGCTCGCCCGCGTAAAAAGGCTTGTTAAACATATCTGCTTTGGACTTTCCCTCCGGCGATGCTGACGCACCCGGCTCGGCGGGAGCCGTAAAGTCTCTGCGGTACTCTTCCTGCACCAAGGGTTCGGAGTCAAAAGCAGCAATTGCCTTTCGGGTTAAGCCGGGAGCGAGCAGAGCAATCAAGCTGAAAATCGTAACAGTAGTCACACGCATAAATTTCATCCTGTTAGTGAGGTTTGACAAGGTTTCGCTGTTTTCATGTTTCTAAATCTAATTGTATTACCCGGACAGCTTTCTGAGACATATAGCAGAAGCAAGAAGGAAGAATGCCCTTCGACTTCGCGATCGAGTAACAAGAAGTCCGAGAGAAGGGGTAATAGACCGCATTGGTTTGAGCCATTAAGAAAGTTCTAAGCGTCTGTCGCGGTTGCTATATCTGCCCCGGTTTCTAGAATTTCGGCAATGGGGACACCAGCACTCAGAAGTTGCGAGTTGGAAGTTACCTGTTAGAAGTAGGAGCCGGTTCGCACTATTCCTAATAAAGCCGATTGATTCCGAGATGTTTCGTTACCAAAGCCCATATTTTCGTATAAACCACATCTTTTAGCCTCAGTCTTATGGTACAAAGTCGGCAGTCATTCACAAATCTTGACAGGCGTATTTTGTACAAAGTTGATCTATGAAAGGCGAAGTTTTTTCCTTTAATCTCCCCGTAATATCAATTTCGGTTGTATCTGAGATGTTGCACCATTCTCAATTACTTGCTTAGGAACAGGCTTTTCGGCCTGTTCCACAATAAAATTCATCTCTTGTGGAACAGGCCGAAAAGCCTGTTTTTGAGAATAGTACAACATCTCAGTTGTATCGGAATTATTAAACCCCTCTTGACGCAGAGGATACAGAGAAAGGGAAGAGAGAGAGGAATAATTCCGATACCAACGGATTTGATATAAAAAGCAAAACTCGCGACTTATCGGTTAGCGTGTTCTGCCAATAAAGCCTTCGCTTTCGGCTTGTAAATGAGATAAAACAGCGATTCTATGTAACGGAGCATATCTTCGCGGTTTTCCTTGGACGAGTAGTTCCAGAAACCGTAAGTCCGCGCCAGCGTCAGCAGCTTGGTAGTGTGAATTTTCCAGGTATAGGTGCTGTAAACTCGGTCAATTCCTCGCGTTGAAATTTTATACCAATAGTTGGGATTGTGTTCGCATTTCGATAAAAAGTCGAGAATTTTTTGGGCAGTCTCCTGGTGGTTGGTCGGGTTGATATAAAACCCATTTACGCCATCTTGAATGATTTCCAGCGGGCCGCCAAACTGCGTCCCGAAAGTGGGAATCCCGGTAATCATTGCTTCGAG
This sequence comes from Microcoleus sp. Z1_B2, assembly GCF_036700325.1. Lineage (NCBI taxonomy): Bacteria > Bacillati > Cyanobacteriota > Cyanophyceae > Oscillatoriales > Microcoleaceae > Microcoleus > Microcoleus sp. Z1_B2. The sequence continues at coordinate 220,449 of NZ_JAUBOQ010000002.1, read as the reverse complement.
AATTGTCAAGCCGAAAGCTTCAAATAATGCTGGCTGAACAAATATACCTTGGGTGTCGGCGATTACCCGGTAGATTTCGCCGGACAGGCTTTTGGAAAGCCTCACTCCCAGCCAGCGAATTTTACCGTGAAGGTTGTATTGGTCGATAATTGCGTAGAGTTTTTTAATTTCTTCTGCTTCTTCGTAGTCTTCGGTTTCTTCGACCCGCAGTTTGCCAGCTACTAGAATTAAGTTGCATTTTTCTTGCAATTCCTGGCTTTTTCCGAACAATTCTGCTAAGCCGGTCAGGTTTTTAATGCGATCGAGCCGGGCCATCGAAAATAAAGGGCGCTTTTGCGGGTCATCGAGTTTTCCAAAGACCTGTTCCGGGTATTCTAGAGTAAACAGCAGTTCGCCCGGCCGATCGCGATCGCCTTGCACCCGGTCTTCTATCCGCGTGTAGGGAAAGTAGACACTTTCGTTGACTCCCGGCGGCACTACGTTGAATTTAGGGAAGATTGATAAAACTGTTCGGGCTTTTCCTATTTGGTGCAGTAGGCAACAAAAGTGTTAACTATATCGTTTCGCAGCAAATATTTGTTGCCCAAAGCGCGTCAATTGCTGGCAAACTGAGGCAAGTCGGATTTTTTGTCGCTGGCCATAACAGCCTGAAACAGTTCTGATATAGGTAGCCGCTTAATTTTATATCTTCTTTGAGATTCGCTCTAAGGGGGGGCGATACAAGTTAGTATCGCCTGTTTTTTTTAGGTAATTTAAAAGCCTGCAATTTTACATTGCTATCCCTCAAATGACATAAAATTCCCCGTATTTGTGGCGAATGTAGCGGATAAAGGGATCGATAGTTAAAGGTGAACCGGTAACGCGATCGATCAATTCGACAGCGGTGTATTTACGGCCGTGCTGGTAGATGTTTTGTTTTAGCCAGTTGTGGAGTACGCTAAAATTGCCCCGTTCTATTTCTACGGGAATTTCAGGATTGAGTTTTACTGCTGTTTCGTAGAATTGGGCGCTCATCAAGTTGCCGAGGGTGTAACCTTGGAACATTCCGCCGATCGTACCAACATACCAGTGAACATCTTGCATCGCGCCTTCGCTGTCTGTGGCGGGGACAACGCCGATGTCGGTTCTATAGCGTTCGTTCCAGGCTTCAGGGAGGTCTCGGACTGCTAGTTTTCCCTCTACCATTGCCAATTCTAGGTCAAAGCGGATGGCGACGTGGAGGTTGTAGGTTACTTCGTCGGCATCGGTGCGGATGAGCGATCGCGAGACTTTGTTAATGGCCCGGTAAAATGCGTCAGTGGATACGTGTCCCAACTGTCGCAAAAATATGCCTTGGAGTTGCGGGTAGAAACATTCCCAAAAACCGCGGCTGCGCCCGACCATATTTTCCCAAAGTCGCGATTGACTTTCGTGGACGCCGGAGGAAATGCCACCTGCCAGAAGGGTACCTTCAAATTCCGGGGAATTTCCGAGTTCGTAGAGGGCGTGTCCGGCTTCGTGGATGCTGCTGAACAAAGCTTGATCCAAGTGGTCTTCATAGACGCGGGTGGTAATTCGCACGTCGTCTATGGAGAAGTTGGTCATGAACGGGTGCAGGGTGGTGTCTTGCCGTCCCCGTTGGAAGTCGTACCCCATGCGTTCTACGACTTTACGAGTGAATTCTAGTTGCTGGGATTCTGGGAAGTCTTGGTGCAAGCAGGAGTCGTCGGCGGGAGGTTGCGAGGTGATGGCTTCGACTATCGGCACTAATTCTTGACGCAGTTTGGCGAAAAGCGGGCGCAACAGCGATACTTTCATGCCGTAGTCGCTACGATCGATCAAAGGATCGGCAATGTGTTCGTAGCCGGGAAAAAAATCGGCGTATTGCCTGCTTAATTCTAGGGTTTTTTCGAGATACGGCTCAACGGCTGCGAAGTTGTTGGCTGCCCTGGCCGCGGCCCAAGCTTCGTAGCAGTCGGCTTGGTGGCGGCAGAGTGCGGACATGAAGGTTGCGGGGACTCTGGAGGCGCGATCGTAGTCTCTGCGGGCGATGCGGATCAGGCTGGCTGCGGTGGAGTCGTAGGGCAGGGTTTGTTCGTAGAAACGCAAGTCTTCTAGGAGTTCACCTATTTTTGGATCTGTAAATTTTTCGTGGGATATTTGTTTGAGAGTAGCCAACTGGCGGCCTCTGGCATTTGCACCTTTGGCCGGCATATAAGTTGATTGATCCCAATGCAGCAGCGACGAGGCTGATTCGATGTCGTTAACTTCTCTGAGGTGGGCTGCCAGTTGAGCGAATTTTGCTTGAGTTTTGTCTAGGGTTTGCATGATGGGGGTTTATGGTGCTGTTTTGCCTACAAAGGTTGCAGTGCGGCATCCGTATCCATCAATCATAGCTACCCTGAAATCAAGCTAAAAACCGCACTTCTTCCCGTATTGTACGCAATTTAGAGTCATTTTTGCACAATTTCCGGTATTTATGCGGATTGAGTTCGATCGCCTTGGATAAGTTTTCGATCGCCAGCCGGATGCTGGTAGCTACAAGTTCGGGGCTGTTTGTGAGCTCGCCTGCTTCTTTTTCCATGGCGTAAATGCAAGCTTTTTGATAGTAAAGGTTTGGATCGTCGGGTGTGAGTGCGATGATTTTATCGTAGGAGGCGATCGCTTCGGCAAATCGTTGAATTTTTTTGAGGGCGATGGCGCGGTTGTACCAGGCTTCGGTGTTGTCTGGCTGCAACTCTACGGTTTTGTCCCAAGAGGCGACTGCTTCATCAAAGCGTTGTAAGTTGGCGAAGGCTAAGCCACGGTTGTAAAAGGTTTCGCTGTCGTTTGGGTGGAGTGCGATGGCTTTGTCCCAGGATGCGATCGCTGATTCAAATTGTCCCATTTGTGCGATCGCCCTGCCGCGTTTGTTCCAAGCTTCGGCGGAATTCGGCCGCAGTTGCAGGGTTTTGTCGTAGGAGGCGACGGCTTCCGGGTAGAGTTTTTCATCGGCTAGGGCTAAGCCGCGGTTGTACCAGGCTTGATGCAAGTCTGGTTTGAGTTCGATCGCTTTGTCGTAAGAAGTTATCGCGGCTGTATTTTGGTCTGATTTTCTCAGGGCAAATGCTTTGTTGTACCAAGCTTCGCAGTAGTCTGGTTTGATGGCTATAGCTTTCTCGTAGGAGGCGATCGCTTCTGACAATTTTTCTAAGCTGACGAGGGTGTTGCCGCGGTTCGTCCAAGCTTCGGGGTAGCTGGGATTGAGTTGGATCGCCTTTTCGTAGGATGCGATCGCTTCTGAGAGTCTGTTGAGCTTCCGCAAAACGTTGGCCCGATTATACCACGCTTCGGGATTGTTTGGTTTGATTTTTAGGGATTGGTTGTAGGCTGCGATCGCTTCTTCTAGCTGGCCCAATTTTTTGAGGGCTACGCCTTGGTTGTACCAGGCTTCATAAAATTTTGGTTCAAGTTCGATCGCTTCTTCCCAAGATTCGATCGCAGCTTGGAATCGTCCCATTGCTTCTAGGGCGTTGCCGCGTTCGTACAAGGTTTGAGCCTTTTGGGTGTTGACTGCTATGGATTTTTCCCCTGAGTCGATCGGCTTTTCTATGCTGGCTAATTTTTGCAAGGGGTTTCACCTCATTATTTTCTGTCTAATTGATTCTTTTCTTTTTTATATGCGATCTTTTTCGCCTTTGAGTGCTTTCGATCGATCCTATTTGGTTATTTATGGCAATTTTACAGGAATTTGGGGACTTTTTCAATTTTTTTTATTATAATTCTAGAGCTGGGATTGGTAGGTATAGATTAATACTATTTTTTTGAGCTGACCGAAACCATCCAGGATACAAGGCCCCGAATTTATCCGTGGGGTCAATGCTAAAATCTAAAATCTAAAATCTAAAATCCAAAATCGATTGACTGCGTAGAAAAGAGGAAAGGGCGATCGGGCTGACAGGATTACGTTAAAACCACAAATAACCGCGATCGCCACAAACGACATTTTTCAAACAAACCGGGCTTCTGAGCATTTATTCGGGGTTAAATGCTATCTGGATCGATGTTCAATTCGCGCAATTTAGCTGCTAAACGTTGAGCAATTTGATTGGCTTGTTCGGCCCTTTGATCTGCTTGTTCGGCTCTTTGATTGGCTTGTTCGGCTCTTTGAGACTCTTGTTGTAGGCGCTGACGATCTAATAACCTCTCTTCTTCTAATTCCGCATAGGAAAGAAACTTTTCTCCATTAGGTCGATAAATTTCTAACCCATCTTCTACCAACTCAAATCGCACACCTAATCTCGGACTAATCCATCCCTCCATAGGCTCAATAACTTCTAAATTTCCCTCAATTCTTTGCCAACCTTCCAACTCATTTCTTTGTGGATCGTAAAGGTAATACTCCTCAACTCCATAACGCTGGTAAAATGAAAGTTTTTTATTCATTTTAGTATTGCTGTCGTTATGGGATCGAATCTCAAAAACGACTTGAGGGCCAATATTATCCTCTCGATATTGTATGTAGGAAAGGCGATCGCCCTTTGGCCTCCCAAATATCACCATCGTATCAGGTGCTTGAGAAATTTCCGGTTTCCCCTCAACTGGATACCACAGTAAATCGGCAGCAACAAAAATGTTTGGGTCATCTTTAAACAGCGATTCGCAACCTTCTTTGATTTTGACAATTAATTCGTATTGAATTGTGCTTTCTGCCATTGGTTGACCGTCGCTGGAAGGATAAATGATTTCTTGGGTTGTGACTTGCATAGTCGTTGTCTCCGAGAAGTATCTAAGTTTAATTGTACTATTTATTCAGATAACCAGGCGGTTGAAACCGCATCTACACAAACAATCTCCGCCTACGCGGACTAAGAAATAGTGTGTATTTGTGATGCTGTAGGGGCGGGTTCGCCAACAATTTCTGCCAATAACTAACAACCTCATAAACCCGCCCCCACCAAACGACAAATCTCTATCCTTGAATCAAGGTTTGAAATTGAGGGTGCGATCTAATGCTGTCAAAATCAGAGTCCGTTTTTGCCATTTCTCGCCAATTGTCAGGATTCAGATTGATGGCTTGCTGCAAATTATGAATTGCTTGGTCAATCTGACTGTGTAACGCATAGCAGCAAGCTTTATTATAAAATGCTGGGTGATAATCGGGTTTGAATTCTAAGGCTTTGTCGCAGGAGGCGATCGCTTCTTCCCATCTGCCTAAATTAGCTAGTGCAATGCCCCGATTGTTCCAGGCTTCGTGATAATCGGGTTTTAATTCTAAGGCTTTGTCGAAAGAGGCGATCGCAGCTTCAAGCCTGCCTAAATTACCCAATGCAATGCCCCGATTGTACCAGGATTCGTGTTTATCTGGTTTGATTTCTAAGGCTTTGTCGTAGTCGGCTATCTCCTCTTCAAATCTGCCTAAACAACCCAGTGCAACGCCCCGATTGTTCCAGGCTTCGTGATAATCGGGTTTTAATTCTAAGGCTTTGTCGCAGGAGGCGATCGCATCTTCAATCCTGCCTAAATTATACAGTGCAATGCCCCGATTGTTCCAGGCTTCGTGATAATTTGGTTTGATTTCTAAGGCTTTGTCGTAGTCGGCTATCTCCTCTTCAAATCTGCCTAAATCATCCAGTGCAATGCCCCGATTGTACCAGGATTCGTGTTTATCTGGTTT